>CALRGQ010000010.1 GCA_943357915.1 Candidatus Peribacteria bacterium | reverse complement strand
GCCAAATACCACCAATTCTCTCGAAGGTTCCTTCACCCATCTCAAGAAGAAAATCAACGTCCATCCAGGACTCAGAATTGATCGCAAACAAAAGTTGATTCAGGAGCTTTTACGAGGAAAGTAGCCCCCAAAAACTTCCATTAAGCCATAAAATGCGAGATCATCGTCGGTGATCTCGAAAGGTTCTTTGCACCAGCCGTTGGCACAGGTTTTGTGCATGAAAGTATGCTACCAGTTTTGGCAATCATCGACGATAAACTTTCTTGCCCCCCTCGTGACCTCCCATGTCCAGAATGTCGAGCAGATATGCTTGCTGTTCGTTGAATTCCCAGATGATCCGCAGGTCTCCAGTAACGCGGGCTGCAAAGGCATTTTCACCCGTAACGCGGGTGATTTTATGGGTACGAAGACCCGGATGCATGGGGTTCTTTTCCAACTGACCGAGTGTTTTATCAATACGTGCACGTAATGAGCGATCCGCAGCCACCAGATCACGCAAGCGGCGAATGAAGCGCGGTTTGTAGATGAGCGTGTAGGTCATACCCGACGTGGTGGGATATTCTTCCAAAGTTCAGTTCGGGGCAGAGAAACTCCTTCCTCTTGTCTAGCCGTATCAATGCCTTGCCACTGCTCTTTAGAGAGTTCTGTGATGGGCAAAGACGCTTCCCAAGCTTGGAATGCTCTCCACTCCGGATTTGTCATCCACCCAGGGAGAGCTGATGACCGACGTTGTTGCCGGAAAGCGTCATACTCCGAAAGAATGGCACGAATGATCTCCGCAGGTTCCAGCAGACCAAAGCGCTCTTCTTGGAGCTCTTTCAGAACCCGCTCGATCTTGGGCGTGAGTGTGATGCGGATAGAGGATGCCATAGCACTGAGTGGTAAAAAGTAACAATCACTGTCTTTATTGTACTATGAGTGTAATATGAGAGCAAGCACATTCAATATACGGTTTCGAGATAACAACGTTCGCAATATACAATCTCCCGCCGTTCGGGTGCATAACTCGTCGAGATCGGTTTCTGGCATTTGGCACATTCGCGATCCCACAGTTTGCGGGGATTGATGAATCGCAACCGTTTTCTGTGTCTCTCATGAGGATGTAGATGTGGAACCGGTACGTTCCTTTCCCGGTAGAATCGTAATTCTTGGGCGACGATGCGAAAAATGCGTCCAGTGGTCTCACATTGAATGCCCCAGTTGACGATGTCATCGGGAATATCACGGATAGAGTCGGGCAGGCGGTCAGCGGGAATGGTTTTCGTTGTTCCGGACACCGATTCCACGTGCTCTTCCCAGGACAGTCCCAGCTCTTCGGCTTGTACTTTGCTTAGCGGGAAAAATTCGTGAGCTATACTTTCGTTGTATGCGAATGGTGAGAGTTGTAAGGGGAAGAATTCGCCCCATTCGCCGTTCTTCTGCATCATGTCGATGATCTTGGGTACCAGAGTTTCGTAATCTTCTTTCGTGTATTCCTTGTTCAGAATGCAGTATTTCTTATGCTTGAGCCCGATGCATCCAAAGAGATCAGAACTGTAAAATGACTGAAAGCAGTACAAGCTATTCTTCATATCCCAGCTGCCCATACAACCGATACAAGCATACGAATTCACGTTGCTCATGGCGTTATAGATCAGCTGTGTTTTGGAGGAGTAATTGATATCAGCGCAGTCTTTTGAATGTGGCGTGTTCCAGACATAGGCGCAATCCTGCAGATCTTCACTCAGAAAGCAGCAGTATGCGTTACTACAATTGACGAGATAGTCTCCCGAGGAATGTTCGGTATTGATCATCTGCGCGTTTCTGCGTGGGAATCCCAGGAAGAAGGCGAGAGCTTTCTTTTTAAATTCCTGCAGTGCAGATGAGCTTATGCGTAACTCAAGATTCAGACGATGATACTCTTCTTCACTGACTGACTTATTGAATACGTGAAATTTCTGCTGGCGCAATCCGTAGCATCCGATGCAATTTTGACAGCTTTCACAATTCATACAGAACGCCAGATCATTGGAATTTTTGCATTCGATGCAGTGGATCGTGTTGTAGACATGGACGCAGTTCACGCATTCATAGCACAGTTCGGATTGCGGACACGCGTAACAATCCATGCAATCACGCGAATCGTTGAGCATGAACGAATAGTAGATATTCTCACCCTTCCTGCCCGATATACACATGTACGAGTCTTTGTAATCTGTGGAATACGGACAGTAATCGCTATTTTCCCCGTGCGAAATGAACATGCCCATGTGCGGGACTATCTTCATGAGTTCTGCAAACTGTTCAAAGAACGGTCGATTAAGATCGATATCGCGCCCGAAGCTCAGGGCATCCCATGAGTCTCCCCACCACACATCCTGTGCATAGACTGTGAAGGCAGCATCGGTACTGTAGAGTGACACGATCGATTTCCCCGTGAGATCACACGCTCGCTTGTGCAGTGATCTCTCATTGCGCCAGGCGAGTCTCTTCTGTTGTCGGCAGTTGGGGCATAGCGTCGGCGGGGGAACCGCATACTTTTTTCCTCCAAATACTGGTGAAACTTTACTGAAAAAGACCAAATCCTCGTCGGTTACTTCAAAGGATTGATGACACCAGCCGTTGGCACACGTATTACTTGTCATAAGTTTATCGAATGATGCATGGGTTTCAGTATACCTCTTTCAAATAGCATTCTTCACAGTAGACAATCTCTGGTCTCTCAGGCGCATACGTTGTTTCTATCGGTGTGCTGCATTTATCGCAGGTACGTTCGTAGAGCCTTTTTGGGTTTTCAAGCAGCGCAAGTTTCCGGAGCCGTTCATGCGGATGGAGATGGGGGAGTGGCAGATTTTTCTTTCGGTAGAACGCGAGTTCCTGTGGGATGATCCGAAATGGTTTGCGGCTGGCTTCGGATGCAATGACAAGGTTCAGAATATCGTCCGGAACATCTTTGATGGTATCTGGCAGACGTTCCGCATTGATGACTTTGAGACCGGCTGTCGGAGTTTCATCGATATCGGACCATTGCCATCCCCGTTTCAGAACGTCATTTCGGGTCATCGGAAATGATTCGTATGCCTTTGTCTCGTTGTAACCGAAGGACGACAGTGTCGTTGGGAAGAATTCGCCCCATTCGCCCATCGACTTCATGTGCTCGATAATGCGCGGTACGAGTGATTCGTATTCTTCTTTCGTGTATTGCTTATTCAAGATGCAGTGCTTCACCTTTTTCGTGCTAAAACAGCCGAAGCAGTAACTGCTGGCGTGTGCGTTGTCACAGTACAGCAGGTTGTCACATTGGTAGGTAAGATTGCAGAAGCAACTGAGTGTGAGGTCGATCACTCCTTTGCATTCATAGAGTGATTCGCACCCGCCACCACGCGTTACGTCCATGCAGTTCTTGCCATTGACGACATCGTAGACGTGCTCGCAGTCCTCCACGTTCGTTGAACTGAACGATTGATGGACACCTTTGGCGTTTTGGAGGTAATTGCCACTGGCATCTTCGGTGTTCAAGTTCCATGCAGCACGTTTTGGCAAAGTTAGCTTCAGGGCATGAAAGGATTCTTGAAAAGATTCACGGAATGCACGATCAGTCTTGAGTCGATCAATTGTTTCTTTGACAGTCTTTTGATCAGAAGGTTTGTTGAGAATCATATTTTTCTTGTTCTTCATGGAAACGCAGCCTACGAGATCTTGTGATGAGTGACAGTCGAAACACAGGCAGCTGTCTGAGACATTGGAGCAGAGATCCAGCCAGTCGCCATTGAAACAGTGACGGGAGTCGTTACAGGCGTAACAGAGTTCCATTTCACTGCACATGAGGAGATCGCTGCTATCACTACTATCGATCGACCAATCCGAGAAATAGACATCCTGACTACCCAGCGTAGAGCTGCACATGTAGCAGTTTTTGTTACGGGAACTGTGGACGGTGTAGTCGGCATTATCACTCTGCGTATTGAAAATACAGAGCCGTGGTACGATTTTCTTTAGTTCCGCAAACTGTTCCGCATATGATTTCGAAAAATCAAAATCCCGACCATACGCCAGTGCGTCCCATTGATCGGACCAGAAACAATCCGGACACAGTACCGGGAGATTTTTGTCAGGAGAGTAAATCGAGATGACGCTTTTCTTACAGCTTACACAGGTGTTCTTATAATAGTGACTGTCGTTTCGGAATGTTAGACGTCGCTGCTGGCGACAATCTGGGCAACATGTCGGTTCAGGTAGTACGAGTGTCTTTCCGCCTACCACTGGCGCGAGTCGCCCCAGCATCGTGATGGCTTCGGGTGTGACCGTGAAGCTTTCTGTACATTGTGTGCATCGTTTCTTCATAGAGAACATGGGGAATTGCGCTTCCAAACTTACAGATGTATACTATTCATGTATACTGTTCTTCTTTTAAGAACAACAGAAAATGATTAAAGAATATCTTGCAAAGCTCGGCTTGAATGACAAAGAGCAATCGATCTATCTGACGCTTGCAGGTCTTGGCGTACAGCCTGCCTCTATCATTGCCGCACGCCTGAAGCAGGACCGAGTCGTCACATATAAACATCTCAAAAAACTGGAGTCGATGGGGCTGGTAAAAGTTTTTCTGCGTGACGGCATTCAGTGTTTTGGTATCACGGGTACAGACGGGATCAAGTCTCATCTTGAGGATCGTAGTCAGGTTGTCCAAGAGATGACGAATCTTGTTCCGAGTATCGAGACCGAGCTCAAGCAGCTGATGCGCGGCGAAGGCTTTGTCCCAACAGTGCAGGTGTTTCAGGGAACGTCAGGTATCAAAAGTCTTTTTCGGGACATTCTTTTCGAAGCCAAAAACGAGGGAATCCTGCGCATTCGGATGATCACGTCCAATACGTTTGATCAGCAGATGGGGTCAATAGCGCTTTCCAAATTCATGGGTGATTTCTTTCGGGACGCGCAGGTATCTAAACTCGGTATCGAGATCATTGAGGCGTCCGGAACGCTGCTGCCTGAGTATATTCGCCGTATTGATCCCAGGCATTTTGATCCAGATGAATTTCCGGCCGCCAGAGGCGCTACGACTGTGTTTCTTGTGGGCACTGCATTGTATTTAGCATGTTATGGAGACTCTCAGGTCGGCCTCAAGATCAAACAAGAGCAGATGAGTCAGATTTTCCACTTCTTCTTTGATGCGATCAGCAAAAACTTGCCGCCACCAGATGTGAGGCCGGCAATGGATCCGGAGTCGTGGTTGCAGCGAATAACGCGAAGAGAGTAGACATGGGCGGCACATAGACTCTAGAAAATCTCTGGTCAGTATACGGTTTCCAATGCTCGCAGTACACAATCTCAGGCCTCTCAGGCGCACTTGCCGGCCGTAGCGTGATCAGTATACGGTTTCCAAATAACACTGTTCGCAATAAATAATTTCAGGGCGCGAAGGCTGGTAACTGGTTGAAATCAACTTCTCGCATTTGGCGCAGGTGCGGTTCCAGAGCTTGTGCGAGTCACTTTCTGTGAAACGTCTTCTATTTCTTTCAGCGAAACAGGCATCAGGAGGAGGAATTCCTTCGCGTGTGTAGAATGCGAGTTCTTGTTCGATGATCTTGAATGGCGCTTGAGTAGCGTTGCAACGGAAAATAGCCGGGGCTTTTTGTATTTCTACAGCGGTATTGGGAGCGGCAGGAAGATGAGACGTAGGAGGATTATCATCTCTATACCATGGAATATGTAATCTTTCTGCTTCACTTTCTGTCAGGGGAAAGTAGTCGATTGCCGCACTTGCGTTGTATGCAAATGGAGCTATCTGCATCGGGAAAAACTCTCCCCACTCTCCATGTGTACGCATTGACTCGATAAGCTCTGGAACTTTCTTGTCATATTCTTCTTTGGTGTATTGCGTATTGAAGATGCAGTACGAAGAATCTTTCATCGATACACAGCCGAATAAATGATGACATCGATAACAGGAGAACGAGTAGAGAATGTCGTGACTTGCATAGACCTTGGCGCTGAGCACTGCATTTGTGGAGCCGTCTCCAACTTCTGTACATTCGTAGCAGAGTTCTGCCGTTCGTCCCCAGCCATAGCAGTCTTGGCAGTCTCTGGACTGATGCAGTGTCCAGCAGTGTGCACAGTCTTCTAGCTCTGATGCATCGAAGCACGAGCGCACGTTTTTTGATTGGGAGATATTATTGCCCGTTACATTTTCATTCATATCGCCTCGCATGTATTTCTGTGGGAAAGTCAGCCAGTGTTTCTGAGCTTCCTTTTGTATTTCTAGGACATTGTCTCTGCTTGTCAGATCTATGTTGCTTATTCTTTTTTCATACTCTTCTTTGGTTAGTTGTTCATTAAAGAAACAGTATTTTTTGTGCGATATATTTGCGCATCCGAAGCAATTGGAACAATGCTCGCAACTAAGAAGAAAATACGAATCACTACAGTCCACACACTTCTTGGAGTATCGGACCGCGGTACATTGTTTGCAGTAGATACAGCCGTAGCATCGTTCGCAATTGTAAATGAAGCTGCAATCCATACAGTCTTTGCAGTAGCTTAAGTTGTAACAGTACGAACAATCTTCATTCCTACTGCATGCTCCCACCATGTAGCAATTTTTCGACCACGATGTTGCGTTTGCGTAGTCACAATTTTCATTACTGATGACACTCCGGCTGGGGTGGGGGACACGATGAAGTTGTGCTTCAAATTGTGAAAAGAATGGCTGTGTGGGATCCGCTGTCATACCGTAATCAGTTGCATCCCAGGCGTCGCTTTGCCATTCTTCGTACGCATAGACGACGTATGGAGCATTGGGTGTAAATTGCGTCATTGTTTTTTTGCCACTCAGCGCACTTTCGCCGAGAAAGACGTGTAGTTCATTTCTCCACAGCATTCTGCGTTGCATCCTGCAATCAGGACACAGCGTTGGTGGTGGAATCGTATATTTCTTACCTTCAAAAACCGGCGAGACTTTGTCGTAAAATGCGAGATCATCGTCGGTGACGTCGAAAGACGATTTGCACCAGCCGTTTGCGCAGGTTTGCTGCATGGGAATCGATTGTAGCAGATGCGTCATGGATAGACGTGCGCGCCGCACGTCTCTACAAAACAAATTGACGTCACAGCCTGACATCAGGATCGGTTTGCACTTCCTTCATGCCTTCCATAGACTTTTTTTGTATGGTCACCATCGACGACTTCGGCAAACTTGATATTCGCGTTGGAAAAATCACTGACGTTCAGGATTTTCCGGAAGCCAGAAAACCAGCGTACAAACTGACGATCGACTTTGGTTCTGAGATCGGCACCAAGCGATCATCGGTGCAGATTGTGAAGAATTATTCCAAAGAAGTGCTGACAGGAAGGCAGGTGATGTGTGTTGTGAATTTCCCTCCTCGTCAGATCGGGCCGTTTCTTTCGGAAGTTCTGACATTAGGCGTTCCGGATGCAAACGGCGAGGTGATCCTGTTGCAGCCAGATAGTGAAGTACCGGTCGGTGGCCGAATGTACTAGAAGTCCGATTGGGGTGCCTGTCTATTGCTTGAAATAGCCTTTTTCCGGATAATCTCCGCACTTTCCGGTTTTTTCCCACATTTTCCTATGTCACGCGCCAAGCGTCTTTTCACTCGGGCACTGCCGGCCACATTTTTGGCAGGTACGCTCTTCGGAGTTGGTATTACGTCCATCGGCGCCGCTTTCCGCGGCTCTACGATTTTCCGTGATGTGCCAAGCACCCACTACGCCGATGAAGCGATCGGAGAGATGTACCAGCTTGGGATTATCAAAGGACTCGATAGTTCACACTTTGGTCCTGATCAGGCTCTGACACGCGGACAGGCTGCGCTGCTTTTCCAGCGCCTACGCAATGAGCTTAAAGGCATCACATCTTCAATTTCCAGTAGCCGCTCGACCAGCAGTTCTTCCAGCAGCAGCTCTTCTGTGAGCAGCTCTTCCAGTTCCAGTACGTCATCTTCCAGTTCTTCATACAATCCAGGAGGTACCATTCGTTTTAACGCCAATGAATTTAACGTGGACAAGAACGTTGCGACCGGAGAAGTCGCGATTACCATCGTCCGTATTGGTGGTAATACCGGTGCCGGAACTGTTGACTATGCTTTTACCGATGGCACTGCTGTCACTGGAAAGAACTATACCCCTCTCTCCGGTACCCTGAGTTTCGCAACGAAAGAAACAAGTAAGCAGATAAAAATGAAGATTCTCAATGATACGACGACGTCTGGCACCAAGACGGTCAATCTTACACTCAGCAAGCCTACGGGCGTTCTTGTTATCGGAGAGCCGAAGACAGTCGTTCTGAATATCAATGATCCGAACGTCGCTTCTTCTTCGTCATCATCCGTCTCCAGTATCCCTAGCGCTGCTACAACGATCACTCTCAGTGCCAGTGCGTACGGCATCGCTGAGAATGCTGGCACTGTTACGATTACCGTAAATCGTACCGGTGTTACGACAGCTGCTATGAACGTTAATTACGCAACAAGTAACGGCACAGCCAATACTGGCACAGACTATGCAGCTGCGAGTGGTACCTTCACATTTGGCGTTGGTGAAACGGTGAAGGCATTTACAGTATCCATCAACAACAATTCTTCTATCGAGGGCAGTAGAGTTTTTAACGTCACTCTTTCCAGCCCAACCGGTGGTGCAGTTCTTGGTACATTGAACGCACCGGTGACTATTAACGACGATGAGTCTGTTCCGGTGACCGGTAGTGGCACTCTAAAATTCAGCTCATCGAACTTTTCCGCAACAGAAGCATCCGGTCGGGCGATGATCACGGTCAACCATGCTGGTGGACTCGGTGCGGTGTCGGTCAATTATGCGACGACTGGCGGATCTGCGGTGGTCGGTACTGACTATGCAGCGACGAGCGGTACTCTGAGTTTCGCTGCGGGCGAGACGAGTAAAGTGTTCTACGTTCCGATCTACCTAGATTCTCTGTCCGACGGTGGCGAGGCTGTGTACATGAGCCTCTCAAGCCCTACGGCCAGTACGCCTCTTTCAGATCCGAGTGTCGCGACGTTGACGATTAACGAATAGGTTACGTATCAAAGATACAGAAGAGGACGTCCGTATGGGCGTCCTTTTTTGGATTTAACGCAGGATGAATACCCAGACGATGACTGCAAGAGCGATGCGGTACACACCGAAAGCTACAAATGTGTGCGAACGGATGTATGCAAGTAGCCAGTGAATGACTATATATGCTGTGATGAAAGAGGCTCCGAGGCCTATGGCGAGTGCCAGAACATCGTGTGACGAAAAAAGGTCACCTGACTTCAGAAGATCTAAGCCCGTTGCGGCTGCCATGGTAGGAATGGCGAGGAGGAAAGAGAAATCCACGATGGCACTACGTCTGATACCTAGAGTCATACCGACGATGACTGTGGCGGCAGAACGCGAAACGCCAGGGATGAGCGCGAGTGCCTGCGCAGTACCGATAATGACTGCTTGTTTGATCGTTATGTCTTTTGCGTCCGTGACGGTTGCAGTTTCTTCCTGGTGGAACTGTTCGAACAGAATGAGGATGACGCCGCCGATTGCTAGCGAGACTGCGACTAGTGTGAGATTTGCGAGGAGGTATGTTTTAATAATTCGATAGAGCAGGAGACCGATGATGCTGGTCGGGATGAATGCCGCCACGATCGTCAGCCAAAGGCCGCGATTCGTGATGATCATCCTCCAGTACACGACGATGGCTGCCGCAATAGCGCCAAGCTGAATAGCGATCTCAAAACTTTTCGTAACATCAGTGTCCGGCAAACCGAGCACGTGTCCGGCAATCATGAGATGACCTGTGGATGAGATCGGCAAGAATTCAGTGATGCCTTCTACGATGCCAAGAATCACGGCATGCAGTAGCGTCATACGTAGAGCCCTGGAAACCAGACCAGTAGCGAGGGCAAGCTACATATCGAGAGCAGTGCAATGTAGAGCAAGAGAGCTATGAGGGAGGCGGCAGCGCCTACGTCCTTCGCAGCCTTGACGCCGATATGGTAGTGGCCACCATGTTTCTTTTTCTCTTGGTCATCAAAGGCGTCTGCGAGCCGCTCTAACGCTGTGTTGAGTAGTTCGATTGTTAGAAAATATGCGGCAGCAAATGTGAGTATTATCAGAAATAGGAGATGTATTCCAATAATGAATCCCAAGATGCAGAATATTGCGTGAAAAATAACGAAGTTTCGAATGTTACGCTCTCCCCGCCATGCATCAAAAATGCCTTCGATTGAGTAGCCGAGGCTGCGGACGGTTTTCTTCATGCGTGAGTCTCGATTAAGCAGAAATTCCCGGAACGGGGAATGTTCGGCAGAAGGTCATGACTTCTTGCTTGAGACTCGTGATGGCGCTTTCGTCTGCGCGTTTTTCCACTGCTTTTAGCATGAAATCAGCAAGAGTTTCCATGTCTTTTTCTTTCATGCCGCGGGTTGTAATAGCGGGCGTACCGAGACGGACGCCTGAGGGATCCATCGGTTTTCGGGTGTCGTTTGCGATCATATTTTTATTCAGTGTGATACCGACGATATCGAGGACAGTCTCTACGTCTCCACCACCGATGCCCCACGATGTGACGCAGTCGATGAGCATGAGGTGATTGTCTGTTCCGTTTGTGACCAGTTTCACATTCTTCTTCATCAAGTAGTCCGCGAGATGCTTACTATTTTTGATGACTTGAGCGGCGTAATCTTTAAACTCTGGTTTCAGTGCCTCGCCAAATGCTACCGCCTTGGCTGCAACCATTTGCATGATAGGCCCGCCTTGGAAGCCGGGGAAAACTGACTTATCGATCTTCTTTCCGAGTTCTGGATCTTTACACAAAATCATGCCTCCTCGTGGTCCACGAAGTGTTTTATGCGTGGTTGTTGTGATGACATCAAAGCCATCGTGAAAGGGGTTTCGGAGGGCCTTACCGGCGATGAGCCCAGCAATGTGAGCCATATCTGCAACCGTGACTGCGCCCACTTCATCGGCGATGGCTTTCATCTTTGCGTAGTTAAGTTCACGAGGATACGCAGAGAAACCAGCCAAAATCATCTTTGGTTTTTCTTTCTTCGCGACGGCAAGCATTTCATCATAATCGATCTCTCCGGTTTCAACGTCTTTCATTTTGTAGCGCACAAACTTAAAAATCTTTGTGAGGTATGTGACAGGGTGACCGTGTGTCAGGTGCCCGCCGTGGCTTAAGTCCATACCCATGACGGTGTCACCAGGTTCCAAAAGCGCAAAGTACATCGCGACGTTGGCCGGTGCGCCGGCGTGAGGTTGCACGTTGGCATGTCCGGCATCGAAAAGTTTCTTCGCACGTTCAATGGCGAGATTCTCCACGATATCCGTGTATTCTTGGCCGCCGTAGTAACGCCGTCCGGGGTAACCTTCAGAATATTTGTTATTAAAAACCGTACCCATCGCTTCCAGTACCGCTGGAGAGACATAATTCTCAGAAGCGATAAGCTCTACACCGTCTTCTTGACGCTTCATTTCGCCAAAAAGTGCTTTGTACACATCGGGATCAATTTTTTGGAGGTTGTCGTAGGTGGGCATGTAGGGAGTGTAAAGCGAAAAACGAAAAGTGAAAAGTGCTTGTATCAGTCCACCTGTCATTTTACCCCCTAATATTTTAGATTTTTGGTATCGGCTCAATGAGCCGATATTCGTTTATCAATTCTATCCAATAATCGCTGTAGCCTCTTGGTAAGCAGTTTCTTCAGTGAAGGAGGTAATGGACTATTCATTCTCTCCTCAAATCTGGTAACGAGCAGCGTACGCTTTCGTTGGAGTTGTATTTGTACAGGAGTCAAAGTGCGTACCTGTGTTACGGTGGTGACAACTGAAGCGGTTTCCTGCATCTGCGTGCTAGACACATAGTCTTGTATCCGTCGCTCTCTCGTAGCAGGTCGGGATCCACCTGACTGTATCGTCGGCACAACAGTTTCTGTCGCTATAGCAGCTGTTTCCGAGCTAGCAATAATGGTCGGTCCATAGACTGAATCGTCGTACTGGCCAAGTAAATTAACTGCATCCTCTCCGTCGACAATAGTAGTAGTATCGAACACCGAAACGCGATGGTTGCCGCTCTGAGCAACGAAGAGTCGGTTGTTCGTCGCATCGTAGGCGAGACCCTGCGGAGAGGACATCCCCACTTGTGTCGTAGCGGCAGAACTAGCAGTGAATGTTGCCTGACCGAGAATGTTTGCGGCACTCATGCCATTTGAGATGGAACCCGTAAAAGCATACACCGAAACGCGATGGTTACCGTTTTGAGCAACGAAGAGTCGGTTGTTCGTCGCATCGTAGGCGAGACCCTGCGGAGAGGACATTCCCACTTGTGTCGTCGCGGCAGTTTTCGTATGAAAGTCTGCTTGCCCGAGTACGTGATCGGCAACCAAATCATCGAGTTGATTATTTGAATTCAAATTGAAGACTAGCACGCGATTATTCGTTGTATCCGATTGGAAAAATCGGTGATTGACTGCATCTACTACAGCATGCTTCGGCGCATTAAAACCAAGAATGCTCGGCACATTATTGACGCTACTTTTTGTGTAAATTGGACCTGGAGTTTCGAGGTTATCATCGTACTGACCCAACATATCAACGGCTAATTCGCCGTTGGCAATGGTTGTCGTGTCAAAGACGAGAAGACGATTCGATGATGTGTCAGCACAGTAGAAATAATTGTTCGTAACGTCGAATGCGACTGTATAAGGAGAGACAAATCCACTTTGCGTCGTACTTGCGGTCGATCCAGTGAAAGTAGTTTGTCCAAGAACATTTGTGGCATTCATCCCATTTGAGAGTGACGTAATGTCGAATACGGGAATTCTATTACCGGGGAAATCACCTACGAACAATCGTCTATTTACAGTATCCAGAGTAACGCCTGCTGATCCCTTTAATCCAGCTTGCGTGGCCACAGCTGTGCTCGAAGTAAAATGCGGCTGACCGAGAACATAAACTGCATCTTCTCCATCGGTTATCGTCGTAGTGTCGAATATCATGACTCGAGCATTACCAGTATCCCCTACATACAAATATTGCATCATCGGATCGTAATCAATGCCAATCACATTACGTAGTCGACCTGTACCAGTAGCGGGGCTCGTCGAAACAAAGTCAGATTGGCCAAGTACATTGATAGCTGACTCTCCATTGTCGATCGTTGTAATGTCGAAAATTGAAATGCGATTAGAATTGTATTGCGAAACGAAGAGACGTTTATTTGTTGAGTCGTACGCAAGCCCAGCAGGAGCGTTCATCCCAGTTTGGGTATTCGCAGAACTTCCTGTTGTAAACAGAGATTGACCAAGAACAGCAGTAGCGCTTTCGCCATTCGTAATCTCTGCAACATCAAATATCAACACTCGATGATTACTGATATCAGCAACAAAGAGGAGCTGACGAACTGAATCGTAAGCAACCCCCCGAGGTCCGCTCAAGCCTGATTGCGTTGTTGCGGCTGTACTCGTGCGAAAATCTGGCTGACCGAGAATGGCATCAGGAACACGATCAATCAATCTACCATCCGCACCAAGATTGAATATGAGCACTCGATTATTGTTTGCATCGGAAACAAACAGTCTCCGTCCTGTTTGATCAAACACTCCGTGTGCCATGTTTGCTCCGTAGCGAATACTCAGTTTATTTGGAGTATTATCTACGCCAGATGTGGTGTAGAGAGGAACGGCGGTAGAAGCCTTTGTCAACGGGGCGTAATAAAATAATGCTGCGAAAACAATAACGAAACAGAGACAGCGATTGCATTTTTCAAATGTCATCATTATGGCGGGAATTTTATCTGAGGCTTTGGGAGCGTGCAACGAATCGTGACTGCCGGTTTATTGACTGTGCCAACCTGTTGTCAGAACAATGTCCACCGGACGATCATGTGATTCGGTTGGAAGTTCATTCAGTAACTGACAGTCAAAACACACGCCGATAGTTTTCGTCGCGGGATTTCGTTTCATCTGTTCTTCCAGCCAACGGTCATAACCACCGTTACCGCGCCCTAGGCGTAGGCCTTTGCGGGTGAATGCGCGGCCGGGAACGATGACGAGTGAAATGCTGGATTCATCGACAAGATTATTTTCCACCGGTTCTATGATATTGCTCACGGGGTTTCTGCCGATATCGTCGAGCGATTCGATGCTGTGCATGACCATGTGATTTCCCTGTACTTTGCCCATACAGATCACGTTTTTTTGATTCAGTAATTCTGTCAGGAGTGGCGTGATGTTCGGTTCATCCATGTAGGGCGAAAACGCTGCAATGACGGCGGGTGCAGCTGGCATCAGCTTTCTGAGTTCACGCACGATGATTTGGCTTTCGACTCGTCGGTCGTTTTCGGTCATTCGCGAAAGCCGTTCTTTGATCGCCCGGCGGAGTTCAGCTTTGGCTTCCATAGTTTTCTCGGCGAGCGACCCGGGGTCGCACCTACGGAGAATGAATTAAAATCCTCCGAAGACTTCTGCTGCTGCTTCCACTAAGTCTGTTGTTGGTCCTGTGCTTGCAGCACTTGTTTTCTCAAGAACGCATTGGATGCGGATTGGCTTTTTGAAGACTGATAGCAACGATTCCTCAACACTGCGGCTGGCTTTGGTATCGGCGATTTTGTCTCGGTGAAAAGCCGATGCAAATGCGAGACGGAGTGTGTTTCCATCAGCTGAGACGATGGTGCCGTCCTTGAGGCTCATACGAACCGAGGGTGGCTGAACAGTTTTGCCGATCGTATCCCAATGTTTGAGAACGTTCTGTAGGTTGAAAGCATCAACATCGATTGCGGCCGATTTTATCGGGGTCTCTTCAGGCTTTACGTCGAGCGGTGCCTTTGGAACGACCGATGCAGGAATATGAGTAACCGGCGAGGTACTGACAGGCCTTTCTGTATTTTTGATCGGGACTGTGCTGTCCATACACAGTGAGACGAGTGCGGACTCTAAAACCAGCGCAGGCAGGGGTGAGGTGCGCATGTCTTTTAGTGTTGAAAGTAGCACGTCTGACATGGCAATGAACGGAGCAGGGGATTCCTTCTTGAGGATCGCCTCGTGCATGTGGCTTCTTATGAGCGTCAGAAGGTCACTTGCTACCGAGTCGAGTGGTACATTGGCATCTTCCATCTGTTTGATGAGTTCGGTGATGGCGGCAATGTCTTTTGTTGCGAGCGCGTTCGCGACTTCTTCTATGAAGACAACCGACGTCTTGCCGATGCGTTCCGTGACGTCGGCGAGCGTGATTTTTTCCAGTGAATGCAGCTGATCCATGAGTGAAATACCATCACGGAAGCTCCCGGAAGCGTGCCTCGCGATGGCCCGAAGTGCCTCACGGTCGATCTTTATTTTCTCTTGGTCCGCGATGTATTGCAGTCTGCGAATAATGTCTTCATCTTTGACTCGCTTGAATAAAAACCGTTGGCACCGTGACTGGATCGTATCCGGGACTTTGTGCAGTTCCGTCGTTGCCAGGATGAAGTACGCATAGTCAGGTGGCTCTTCCAGTGTCTTTAAGAGTGCGTTAAATGCTTCTTTGGTGAGCATGTGCACTTCATCGATGATGTAGACCTTGGATTTGGCAACGGAAGGCGAAAAGTTGATCTTTTCGATCAAGTCACGGACGTCGTCAATTTTGCGGTTACTGGCGCCGTCGATTTCGATCAGGTCGACGAACGTGCCATTCTCGATCTCCTGGATCATCTGTTTCTTGATGATTTCATCATCAACTCCGCGTAGCAAAATCGTCTTGGCCATGATGCGAGCGACCGATGTTTTGCCGGTTCCTCGGCTGCCGCAGAGCAAGTAGGCATGTGAAATGCGGCCTTGCGTCACCGCTTGTTCCAGCGTCGTGACGACGTGATCCTGCCCTACGACATCGGCGAAGGTTTGTGGCCGGTACGTAAGGTAAAGCGCCATAGGATACGACTATAAATCGAAAATCGGAAATGGAACATGGAAAATAGGCTATAATGATCATGATTTTCTATTTCATATCTATTCCTCACTGCTTTCTATGCGTCTCAAAGCACTATCGATGGTTGCTATTGGAAGTATTCTGCTTGCTGCCTGCGGTGTGGATACGACTGGTTTATCCGCACTGTCTTCACGTACGCCAATGGGACCCGAGACTGCACTTGTCACCATAACCGAGTATGGTGATTTTCAATGTCCGGCATGCAAAGCTGCTCATGAGATTCTCACGAAGCCCCTGCTGGCAAAATATGAAGGGAAAATACGTTTTGAGTTCAAGCATTTCCCACTCCAGAACCATGTTCATGCACTTGAGGCCGCTCAGGCTGCTGAATGTGCTGCGGATCAGGGTAAGTTTTGGGAGTTCTTTGACATGAACTATGAGAAGCAGAAAGACTTGAATAGTGCAGCACTCCGAACGTGGGCTGCGGAACTGAAGCTTGATACAGAGCTTTTTGATCGTTGCGTGAAGTCCGGTATCAAGAAGACGACGATTCTTGCAGACTTTGCTGAAGGCGAGAAGAAAGGTGTGAATTCCACGCCGACATACTTCGTCAATGGCGTGCGTGTCACGAATACGATCGAAGCTCTGACTGCTGCCATCGATGCTGTTTTGCAAAATTCGGCACAGGTGCCGCTGTAACTCATCTAAACGCAGGTAGATACCTGCTCCCGTTTTTCTTTATCAAAACTTCCCTCAAGGGGAAGCGGGTTTCTACCCGCGGTTAAGCAGACTTTGAGATCTGTGCAAAACCGTAGATGATCTTGAGCTTTGTGTCATAGAGCACAAATGAACGTATTGCATTCGGATCATCTTGCACCGGAACGTCATACTGCTGAGGGCCATACGTTGCTTGGAGCGAGCCTAGATCAATGGCGGTCTCGTCAGGGAAAGATACGTCGCGCGGATCAACGACAGTTGTGAGATACACATGTAACGATGCCCCAGGATCTGAGATGAAATCTGATGAAAGATAGAGAACGTTGTCAGCCAAAAGCGCATATCCCATCACATCTGCTTTGATACTGATGATGCCGCCAAGCAGGCCATCTCCTACGATTTCCCGTGCGCTTGTCCCGATGTCTTTTCCACGGGCGATTTCACTTTCTATCAGCTTCAGTGTTGCGGGGTCTTTTACGATTGGATCATCACTGATGATAAAGTTCGCCATCGTATCCGCTAGTTCGTCACCGTAACGTGACGCCGTCAGTGGATTTTGGTTCTGCTCGTTGATGCTTGTTTGTACTGGTGTACAGGCAGCGAGAGAACAGAGAAGTGCCGGTACAAGAAAGAGGTGGGGGGTGCGCATAGCGGTGCATTTTTGCAAAGTCTGTAGTTATTGGCAACCCATTACGCTGCAAGAGTGCGTGTCAGCGAGCGCATCTCTGAGAGTATTTGCAAGAATTCGCGCATCCATGCCTCATTTTTTGGTTCACCGTCGAGGTGCGGACAGAGTGTCGTCCAATAGAGCCAGCGAGGATCCTGTTCATGTTCCAGTTTTTCACCAAGCGCGCTGACAACGCCACCTGCGCCCATGTTTGCGTGCAAGAATGTGGCTTTATGTTTGGATGTTTCTTGCTTGCGGAAGTACGCGCTGTCGGATGTTGAATGATCCAGACCATCATGCCGACCGATGTCTTGTCCCTGTTCCGCCCGGTACTTCGTCAGTTCTGCCTGATCCTGACTTGAGCCTTTACGCGCTATCTCATCATCAAGATACGGCCCGCCGTGGGTGCGGCACCAAATGTTGTTGTACGCGATCCACCGTAGTTGATGAATACCTCGGTTTGCATTGGGGGTTGCTAACAGTCGTTTCACAAGTGGCACCATTTCGGAGTGAGAGTGCTCCATCTGCTGTACGAGCATATCTAGTCGTTCCTGAGCCTTTTCGCCTTTCGAGGATTCGGTCACGGTAGTTCGCCCGCTAAATGCCGCGATGTGTTCTTCCATTGATTTGAGCCGTTGTCGTTGGGAGTCCGTGAGATCAAGGAGTTTTGCCTCCATGATATGCACTCTGGCCTCGGGCCAATCCTTCATGTCCATGTCATGACGAATTCTCAGGAAAATCGGGCGTTCATTTGCCATATTCTTTGCATCTTCCAAACGATCTTCAGCCTGCTTCACGTAGGAAAGCCGTTCTGAGTAATGCATTGCCAAAAATCGATCGGCCAGTACCAGTTTGAATCCGCGTGCGGCGGAGTTCTCACCTCGTTCGGCGGCCTTTTTCATGACTGCGGTATACCGATCTTTCACCGCGGCCCAGTTTTGCATTAATCCTTCCAGTGAATCAGAGGCATTGCCGTTGACGAATGCCTCAATCTTGTCTGCTGAAGCATCGCTTTTGAAAATACGATCCAGCCAGACTCCGGCTTTTCCATGTGCCAGTGTTCCGCGCAGCATTGCACCGCGTAATTTTGCATCGGCAATACGGTATGCGCCTTCCAGCTTTTTGTCTCGTGCATTGAAGGCGCCCGATGCCCCCGAGATGAGGTCGCGTTGTTTCGTGAAGTGAAGTGACAAGAATTTCTCGTGATTGAGAATGATGCCGAAGACTGGGTGACCTTGGATGAATGATTTTTTTTTAGCATCCTGCAGCAGCGTGTCTCGGTCTGACGCGACTGTTTTCCATGCTTTGAAGTACGTAGGGAAAACGCCTGTAATCCATTCTTCTTTTCCCTTATAACCTACATTCCGGTCACGTAAGCGTTGGATCCAGCGCTGTCTGGATGCATTTGAAATCAGTTTTTCATCCACGGCACTTTGTAGCATCGATGTAAATCCGGAGTAGAGATTTTTCGCTGCGCCGATTCTTTTTGCATAATCCTCCTCATACCAATATTCACGATCTCGGACTTCTTTTTCGGTGATCTCAAAATCCAGAGCCCACCCCTTAAGTTCTGCGGTTTGTTTTTCTGATGCGACACCTAATTCCTCACAGGTGATCCGGAAGTACTCGCGGTATTTCTTTCGAATATCCATCGCTCGTCTTTCCAGCGTGTGCTGGTCTTCGCTATTCGTCTTTTCGGCGCCTGAGACTAATGCCGGTGAATCGGGTCCGCGTTTGAATGCCATGGGAGGCTCAGTATAGTCTTTTTTGGTTTTTACGCCCGCGTGTTGCATTGCAATTTTCCTATTCTCGCGCGTGGCTTGCGTGTGGTAGTCTTGCCTCCTCGGTTCCCTCCGTCGCTCCTAGCTCCGCTTCGGAGCTATGGAGGGCAGGCCTCCTCACTCCTCACATTTATGATTTTGTCCGATAGAGACATCAAGAAGGCCATCGCATCCGGACGCGTGAAAATCGAGTCCAATCAAGCGGAACTCTTTCAGTACATTCATGCGTCGAGCATGGACCTGAGGCTTGGAAACGTCTTCAAAGTCTACGAACACAGCAAATATGCCGTATTAGACCCGAAGAACCCAAAGACGTTTGCGCAGAATATGCGGATTATTACGATCCCAGATGGCGAGCCGTTCATCGTACAGCCTGGAGAATTCATTTTGGGTGTCACACAGGAGAAGATCACGGTTCCGGATGACTTGGTTGTACGTGTGGAGGGCAGAAGCTCGCTCGGGCGACTTGGTATCATCGTGCATTCTACGGCTGGCTTCGTAGATCCTGGTTTCGTCGGAACGATAACGCTTGAGATTAGTAACCTGAACCGTCTGCCGGTTGCGTTATATCCGGGCATGCGTGTGTGTCAGCTCGCGTTTGAGATGATGACGTCTCCAGCCGAAACGCCGTATAACCTCAAACCACACAGTAAGTATCAGAATCAGGTATTACCCGAAGAAAGCAGACTTAGTATCGACCCTGAATTTGCTGCGCTCGTTGGTTCATCAGTCAAGCAGCTGTAATATTACTTCACACGATGTTCACACTCACCAACCACACCGGCGTTGATCTTGCAAAGATGCTCAAGGGCGGCGTCATCATGGACGTGGTGACGGCGAAGCAGGCAAAAATTGCAGAAGCTGCTGGAGCGTGTGCTGTCATGGCTCTGGAGCGTGTTCCATCCGACATTCGTGCTCAGGGTGGCGTAGCACGCATGAGTGATCCTTCGTTGATTGCTCAGATTCAGAAAGCAGTCTCGATTCCGGTGATGGCCAAAATCCGCATTGGACACACTGCAGAGGCCAGAATTCTGGAGGCGATGGCGGTCGATTTTATTGACGAGTCGGAAGTGCTCACGCCCGCGGATCCGTTTCATCATGTTGATAAGAATGCGTTAAAAATTCCATTTGTCTGTGGCGCTACCAACCTCGGCGAGGCGCTTCGTCGGATTGCTGAAGGTGCATGCATGATTCGTACCAAAGGCGAGGCTGGCACCGGTAACGTTGTTGAAGCAGTTAGGCATCTTAAGCTCATCAAAGGCGAAATTGCAGCGCTTAAGTCCATGACAGCTGCAGAACTCAAGAAGTTTGCCGTAGCAGAACGCGTTCCGCCTGAGCTTGTCAGTGACGTCAAGAAAGCTCAGCGTTTGCCAGTCGTGACATTCGTTGCGGGAGGCATCGCAACACCGGCGGATGCAGCGCTTTTGATGGAACTCGGAGCCGAGGGAGTCTTTGTCGGATCAGGTATTTTCAAATCCAAAGACCCGGCTCGTATGGCAAAGGCCATCGTCCAGGCGACAACGCATTACAATGATGCGAAGAAATTATTACAGATCTCTACCGGTTTGACGGGCGCGATGGCGGGGTTGGAGATCGCGAATCTTCCCACGAAAATGTCGGAGAGAGGATGGTAGAATAGGTAGGTATGATTGTTGGAGTTCTCGCATTTCAGGGGGATTTCGCGGAGCACATTCAGGTGTTGCATTCGTTACGTGTGCCCGCAATCGAGGTTCGTTCATTGGAAGATTTGTCGAAAGTCTCGGCGTTGATTATTCCGGGAGGCGAATCAACGGTGATTGGGAAATTTTTGCAGGAGAGTGGGGTGGGGAAGGAGATTGTGAGAAGGGTAGCCTTACGCCCTCTCCCCCGGCTGCGGCCTGCCCCTCTCCCGTCCCGGGAGAGGGGAGCTTCGTTAGACAGTGCTCAGAAAAACAGCATTCCCCTCCACCCGGAGGGGGGAGGGGTGGCGCCAGAGCGCCGGGGAGGGGGCACAGAGAGCCTCATCGTGTATGGCACCTGTGCTGGAGCAATCTTGCTCGCAAAAAAAGTCACTGGAAAGAATGCACCTAAAACACTGGGATTGATCGATGCCACGCTTGAGCGCAATGCTTACGGTACGCAGATCGATAGCTTTGAGGCTGAGCTCAAGATTTCCGGCATTCAGAAGCCTGTGCCAGTCGCGTTTATTCGCGCACCGAAAATCACACATGTTGGAAAAAATGTTGAGGTGCTTGCCAAATTTCGCGGTGAACCGGTTCTGATTCGTCAGGGAAATGTGATGATTGGGACGTTCCACGCGGAAGTACGAGTTTCATCAGAAGTACACAAATTGTTTTTGGCGATGACGCGTTAGGCTACAAAAAATCCCGCATCAGCTCCGTCACATCAAATTTCTCTACTTCTTCTACGGGCGTTGTCGTTTTGCCCTGACGCGGTACCAGCCGTTCGTAAAAATTGGGAACATTTTCATTACGGTACAAAATGCCGGTTGCGATGCGCTGACTAGTATCGATAGCAAGAGCACGGGCTTTTTTGAAATCTGAAGTATCGTGGTTTTCATCCTCGACTTTGTAATATTTCTCCAGAAGCATCGTGTGCGTTGCGAACTTGTTGTAGGTCGGACAGGCCTGCAGAATATCGACGAATGCGAAGCCGCGGTGACGAATGGCTTCTTTTAAGACTGACGTGACTTGTTTGATGTCGCCAGAGAACGCGCGGGCAACGAACGTCGGTTCTAGTGAGAAAATAAAGTCCATCGAATTTAGTGTCATCTCGGGCATGCTGTTTGGTGCAGTGTTCATGATCTGTCCTTGTGGCGTGAGTGAGCTGGACTGGCCGGTCGTTAGGCCGTAGTTACCGTTGTTGTGCAGAACGAATGTGATCGGATAATGACTGCGGACTGCATGGACTAGATGACCGATGCCTTCCGAAAAACTGGCGCCATCGCCGCCGAAGGCAATGACCGGCAGTTTTGGATTCGCAAGTTTCGCCCCAGCCGCAAACGGCAGAACGCGGCCATGTAAGCCGTGAAAACGGTAGCCCTTTAGTTTATCACTGCCGTTGCCGTGGCAACCGACATCGAAACAGAGCAGACACTGATCCGGTGCTATGCCGAGTTCCGTGAGTGCAGATTTCACGCCAGTCCAGATGCCGTAGTTGCCGCAGCCGTCACACCACGTGCAGCGGTTCTCGGAGTGGAAGTCTTTCATGACGGGGCCGTTGGCGTCGAGTTTGATGGGCATGTGAGCGGAAAACGGTTAGCGGGTAGCAGTAGAGACGGGCGGCGCGCACGTCTCTACGAAAGATGTTTTGAAATCAGATTCAAAAGCTCATCGTAGAAAAACGGTCGTCCGTCATATTTGAGAATACGGTCATGAATCTTGATTCCAGTCTCTTGTCTGAGTAGAACGCCGAGCTGACCTTGAAAGTTTCCCTCGATCAGGATCGTTTTTTTCGCTGTCTTTGTGAGCTTCTCGAATTTTTCGGTCTTCAGTGGCCAGAGGTATGTGAAATGCAGATAGCCGATAGAGAGTTTTGAATTTTGAGTTGTGAGTCCTGAGCTCTTAAGGACATCGAGAACGACTGATTTTGTACTTCCCCATCCGATGAGTAAAACGTCCGGACTCCAATCAGCACTTTCCACTTTCAACTTTCCACTTTCCACTCGATACAGTTCCGGTTCCGGCAACGCTGTTTTCAGCGCGTCTTGTTTTCGCATCCGTTTATTCATTTGTTGCACTGCATTGTCGGCACTTTCATCCACGCTTCCTTCGGCATTATGCTCATCGCCTTGGGCCACATATGTCGCAGCCTTGGCTCCGGGGAGCCATCTCGGCGAAATGCCGTCTTTTGCATTCGGATCGTAACGATCGGTAGATTTTAGCTTTTTTAGTTTCGCAGGATCGGTGACCAGTGAACCTCTGTCGATCACGATTTTTGTGAGGTCATAGGGCTTTTCGGTATACAGCGCTTCCATTGTTTGCTTATCAGTCATCAAAATCACGCTGATCTGGTATTTCTCGGCAATATTAAATGCGTCGTTCACGAGATAAAATGAATCTTCTGCGTTCGACACTGACATGACGCAACGTGCGAATTCTCCGTGCGATGTTCCGATGGCCATCAGCAAGTCACCTTGGCCAGTCCATGTCGGTAGACCAGTTGCAGGACCTGGGCGCTGAGCCAGAACAAAGACCGTCGGATTTTCGATGATCGCATTGAGAGAAACAGTCTCGCTCATAAGATCAAAGCCGCCTCCTGAGGTGCCGGTCAGTGCTCGAGTGCCCATAAGCATGGCGCCTGAGACAAACTGCGCGGCCGTGATTTCATCTTCTGCTTGTTTAATGACCATGCCCGTCCGGTTCTGGATATCGGCAATATACGAAAGAAGGGGAGAGCTCGGCGTCATGGGGTATCCGGCGTACACACGCACACCAGCATGCACCGTGCCGAGACCCATCGCTTTACTACCGGGGATCATCAGGCATTTCTCCCACTCTTTCTTGGGCTTTGGCATCGCAACCGAAAGTTTATGTTCTTTTTGTAACCTGGAACCTTCATCGATGCAGCGCATATTCAAGTCGAGAAGATCTTTCTTCTTTGCGAATCTCTCACCGACCATTTTTTTGAGTGTGTCGATATTCTGACCAAGCATTGCCCAGACGAATGCGGTGAGCAGCACGTTTGTCAGAACTGGTTTAGCACCGAGTTTCGTGAGAATTTCTTCGACTGGCAGATACACGATACTGAGGCTCAAGCGATCGATGAGTTTCTGATCAGCAGTCGGGAATTTCCAGTTGGGTGTTGAGTGAATAAGGATGCCTCCCGGTTTCAGATCCGGAATGTTCTTCTCCAGCACATGGTGATTGAACGCGATGACAACGTTCACTTTGGTTTCCGTACTCTCGATCTTCTGGTTTGAAGCATCGAGCTGAAAACTGGCATGTCCGCCTTTGATGAGTGACGGATACTCGCGATAGCCAAAAACACAGTAACCGCTCCGTTTGAGTGCCTTCGCCACAATATCGCCCATCGAATCTAGGCCTTGTCCTGACGAGCCAACGATTTTCAGCGATACGCGATTCATTGCAGAAACGAAAAGTGAAAAGTGAAAAGTGAAAAATTATGCATCGATAGAAGCTGGAAGTTTGGAGAGAGCGGAGGAAAATTCTTTTGCCCAGTCCTGGATTTTTTTTGTCTGATCAAAGGGGTCGTTCACGATTTTCAGCGCAGGCAGTAGCACCTTGGCGTTATGCACACTCAGATATTCCATAAGTCTGTCTGCGGCTTTGGCTGTGAAAAAATATCGCTCGTCACCAAGGCCTATCACTGCGGCAGGTATGCCTTTCAGGTCTTCTGTGGTTGCTCGTACAGCAAGAAGATCATGCATATAGGGGCTGAGCATTCCTTCCACGTTGTTTGTATTCCACGTTCCGCAGGCCAATATAAGCGCATCACTTTTCGTGAGGTCTTCCGGTTTGGAAATTTCAGCACGTTGTTTGATGACGCGAATATCGGGATTAGAAACCGCGAGAGCGGTGATGACTGTATCAACGACAAATTCGGTATGACCTGTTCCGGTTGTATAGATGATAGTCAGTGTCCGGATCATGATGGCAGTATACCACTGTGCTCATGGGAAACACGCTCTACTGAGAAAGACGGGGGGGGGGGTGGAGTGTGCGGAAGAATCGAAAGGGAATTTTCTACTGTAGCTATTCGACTACTGAGGCGGCATCCTTAGTCGAAGGAGTCGCAGTGGGAATCACTCTGTCATAAGGCGCTAACTGATATCTGTGAATCCATATACCAACGTCCCCACGCTGCACCAGTATTTTTTCTTCTGTAGTGTCAGAAGCAGTGACTGGCGCCGCAGCTGTGATCAGTCTACTTGTTACTTCACTCACAATACGAGCAACAGCCATTTCCATTTCGATCGGATCCAGAACGTTGCTAAGCTCGTTGTTAATAGTACGATAAGGATCTAGATCAAGGTTTTCGTCAGCTGAATGAGATACTAACGTACCGATAATTCCTGTAACCAAATCTTCGTGTGAATGGCGAACTGTGTTTCGACCTAACATACTATCTCCAGTTCTCTGCTCGCTATTTTTCAGAGCTCTCATAGCCGCCTCGTTTGTGACTACAGCACGAATCTGACGAAAAATTTTACTCCTAAAATCAAGTTCCTCGCGTGGCTTAAACAACTTTGCCATCGTATCTCTGACAAATTCGTATGGTGCAACATCCTTACTGGAAAGATGTTCAGCGATGAGAATATCGATGTGCGCTCTCGCAAAATCAACAAGAGCCCTCTGAAAAGGTTCAGAGTCACAATCCTTTTGTTTTATAAATTCTTGCAATCCGTTCCAAGCGTCATCACGACGCGACTCAGGCGTTGTTTCTACTATTTCAGTGCCATCGTCAGGTTTCTCTAGAAGCATATTGAATCGGAATAATAGAAAACAGATATTAAATCTTATTGAGATTATGTCAATACTTGACCATTCTTTACAAATGTATAATAATTTTTACATGAGCCCCCTGGATATGCCTTCTCCAAATTTTGCAGCTCTTGATTATTATGCAGATCTAAAGCTTCGTGATGCTTTTGGTGAAGATTTTGAAACTGCTGTCGTGAATGTCGTAAACACTTATTTATCAATTATTCAACAGGCTGGAGATCGCGCTGCTGATTTCATCACTGCATTACCGTATGCAGATCCAGAAGGAGGATATGAGGATGCATTTATTGGTGTTCGTCTTCTCAGGCAAACACGCAGCGCACTTCAAGTACTTCTTAAAGACGATGGAATCATGAGAGACATGATAAAAACTCCTGATGCTACGACTCCTGAATTCGATGAAGAAGTACGAAGAGCATCTATCCTTTTTGATCTAGAGCATCACAGTAAACACAACAGTGCATTTGCTCGAGATGCAAGGGAATATGATGTGGGCAAGCCAACAAAAAGTGATATTGAAGATAGCGCCGCAGACGGAGGAAGCCGTGCGCTCTTGGATGCCCATGTAGAAGCAGCGCAGGATAGAAAGCATTCGTCTGCTGAAATACGTCTCTATGATGAGAATGCAGAGCGAGGAGTCCATTCTGAACAAACGTCCCCAGACGTAAGCCAAGCAACTGGTGCTGATGCTTCAAGAACGCCTGTTCAAGAAAATCCTACCGACGCATCCAAATCTTCCGAACTGAATCAGCTAGCATCCTCAGATGCTCAAATGGTGCCGACCACACCAGATAATTCAGCCATACCAGCTCGAGGGGTCATTAGAGATCCGGCAATTCATCTTTTCGGCGAACGTCCGGTAAGAATAACGGTACAAGCAGAGAATTATTCAGGAAAAAAACCCAACGAAACATTCCGTGGTTCTACCACATGGTTGGCTGATCACATCATCAAAGTAGCATCAGGCTCGCGAAAGGCTGACAGCTTCCCACGAATCGCGCCGCTCATATCATCAGAGATATCGATACAATATGCGATCAGTGTTCCTGAATTAAAAAAGTTGGTAACTGATATTCGCAGCTTGGTTCGTCGTTTACGGCCCCCGCACGATGATACAGGGGATAATATGAGTGTCCTACTCGATGCGGGATACGATCCTAATGATCCACGAACTTTCATTGATGCATTTCGCAAGCTTGCGGGGCAAGGTAAAAATGATTCTAACCGACCGTCATACGCTGATTCGGCTAGAGGGGATGGTGGTTGGAAAGAAGGAGATGGTGATGCTTGGAATAATGATTAGTTCGGGATCCGAATTGAGTTTTCTGGTGGACGATCTCGGGATCGAACCGAGGACCTTGCGAATGTGAATCGCACGCTCTAACCAGCTGAGCTAATCGTCCAACGATAGGAAAGATACATTAGGCACTAACCATCCCGCAGGCGCGGGATAATCGTCCGGAAATCTCACGAGGTAGTAAAGAACCAGCTGCCTGCCCGCCGAAGCCCGAAGGCGTAGGTGGGAGCAATCGTCCGGAAAGCGGCATCACGATACGGTGAGGACCCATGTGCGGCAAGCAATATTTTTGTATATTGATTAGAACAAATCCCCCCACGAGCACAGCGTGATTTCCCGTTCGGCAAGTTCTTTGAGGACATCAGTATCCAAGAGCACGTTCATCTCGGTCTGGCGTTGCGGATCAGCGTCGAAGGGTTCTGCATGTGGGTTTGGGCTACCGGGGTGCAACATCAGTTCCGTCGTGCCTTCCGGCAGGCGGCCGATGATGTGCCTGAAGTTGCGTTTGGATGCATGTCCTGAGAAGGCAAGACCACGGAAGTTATCAGTCGTGCCGATGCCTTGGGCTTTGAAAAGTTTTCTTGCAGATTCTGCACGCTCGGAAAGATGTTTAATGAATGCTGATTGGACAGGTTCGATTTCGTACCCGAAGGGGAGTGGAGGTTCGCTGGGGATACGAATAAACGAGATCGCGTAGCGGTCCAGAAGTGAGATGACGATCGGCGCGATAGCGGGATGAACGTGCATATGATGGTGACTGTCCACATGCGTGGGCTGGCCGCAGATATCCAAAAACCACTCGATTTGCGTTCTGAGTTCACGTTCTATCTGCACAAGATCCACTTGTTTCTCCTGCAGTACACGCTCAAGTCCGTCTCGTCCTAGAAAGTACCCGTCAGTCGTGAGGAGCGTATGAATATCTGAGTTCCGACTGAGTGGCGAACCGGTGGTAATGTTCAGGTGAAGTCCGGTTGATAGATCCCGCTCACGGGCATTGCGTCCGGCTTTCTGGCTGTTTGAATAATTTGGAATCAAGCTTGCTGAGGTCAGGATGCCCTGTTCATGGCACATGGAAATGCCGTGGCTACGTTGTTCGTTGATCCCGAGGTCGTCTGCATTGAGGATGAGTCGGCGCATAGAGCCATAATAGTCTACACTGCGTGAGTTATGCCCATCGCCAAAGAACGCATTTTATATGAAGACCAGTGGCTGCTTGCGGTGACCAAACTCAGTGGTGAGCTTGTCGTCAAAGGCAGAGGTAAAATTCAGAAGTTGCCGCTCTTGGATTTTTTACGCAAAGACTATCCGAGTTTGGCGCCTATTCATCGGCTGGATTACGAGACGTCAGGCGTCGTCGTATTTGCGAAAAACAAGAAAACGTTACGGACGATCGTGGACTCGACTTTTGCCGGATGGAAGAAGACATACGTTGCGATTGTTGCAGGGTCGCCGAATCGGGATCAGGGTGAAGTAGATATTCCGCTACCGGCTCGGAGTGGTACCGGTAACGTGTCTGCGCTCACCAAGTATCGTGTAATTGAACGGTTTCGTGGTTGCTCGCTGGTGGAAGTAAATTTTGAACGTGGCCAAAAACATCAGATCCGTCGGCATCTGTCGATGATCGGTAATCCGTTGATTTTGGATGATTTGTACGGTGACGATAAGCCGAACAAAACATTCGGACGGTTCCTCAAAATGAAACGGTTTTTCTTGCATGCATCCAAGGCTGAGTTTCCACATCCGGATACCGGTAAACAAATCGTGATCGAGTCTCCGATGCCGCATACGTTTGTGGCAGTTCTGAAAAAACTTAAGGATAATCGGTAATCCAAGTTTCGATATCGCGCTGATTCCGGAGACGCGCTATGCTTTATTCGTATGCGAACTCTTTCAGGTATTCAGCCATCCGGCAAATTGCATTTGGGAAATTACTTCGGATACGTGCGTCCGAATATCGAATGGCACAAGAAAGCCGATGTTGGAATGATCATGATTGCGGATTTGCACGCACTGACGACGATGCGTGATCCGGCACTGCTTCGGTCAAGTATCGAGGATATGATGCTTGATCTGCTTGCGTGTGGATTTGATCCTGCCAAGACAATTCTGTTCCGTCAGTCAGATATTCCTGAACACACTGAGCTCATGTGGATGCTCTCGACGATGACGCCGATGGGTTTACTGGAACGGGCGGTGAGCTTTAAAGAAAAAGTGGAAAAGGGGATTGCCGCTTCTGCGGGTTTGTTCAATTACCCTGTGCTGCAGGCAGCCGACATCGTTCTCTATGACATCGATAAAGTTCCTGTTGGTAAGGATCAGCAGCAACATCTGGAAATCACGCGGGATATCATCGTAAAATTTAATAACGCATACGACGATGTTTTGGTTGTTCCGGAAGGTGTCATCAAAGAAGATGTAGCAGTTGTTCCTGGTACGGACGGACAGAAAATGAGCAAGAGTTATGGCAATACAATTCCGCTCTTTGGTTCCGAAAAAGAGATCCAGAAGGCGATCATGGGCATCGTCACTGATTCTAAAGGTGTAGCAGAACCAAAGGATCCCGAGAGCTGTAGTGTGTTTAACATTCACAAGCTTTTTCTCTCGAAGACCGAAACAGAAGAGCTTGCCGCCAAGTACAAGGCTGGGGGACTTGGGTACGGTGATGCGAAAAAACTACTGTTTACTGCGTATATGGATACTTTCGGACCGATGCGACAAAAGCGTGAGGAACTCCAGAAGAAGCCTCAGGATATCCAGAGTGTTATCGATGAAGGCACCAAGAAAGCTAGCGTCGTTGCGAAGGCGACGATGGCGAAAGTGAGAAAAGCCGTCGGATTGCGCTAAATAAGTGTGTTCTGTGTTAGCATGCTCAACAATGCAACGAATGTCAGCGATCCTTCGGCACGTTCTGCGTTCTTGGAAAACATGGGCTGGTTCGGTGATCTTTGCTGGAGTTTATCTTTTGATTCAGCTCACGCAGCTTTCTCAGTACGGCGTCAGCTGGGATGAGCCACTGCACCGTAACTGGGGCAAAATTTTTGCGATGTTCTGGAAAACTGGCGACCGACATCTTTTAGAGCTCATGCCCGGACACGGTATCAACTACGGACCGATCTATTTTTATATCAACTATGTTATCTCCGAACTTTTTTATACTCACGGCTGGCTGACCTTTGTTCAGGCAAATCACATCCTCACTGTTCTTGTCTCAGCGGTTGCGGTTCTTTTGAGTTATATGCTTGGCCAGATGATCGGTGGCAGACGGACTGGTTTTTTTACTGCAAGCTTTGTCGTGCTGTTTCCGTCTTTCATCGCACATGCGCACTATAATCCTAAAGATATTCCGCTGATGACCGCCATACTTCTAACGGCAGTCATTTTTGTCTCTGCCCTTCGACAAGATTCCAGAAAACTTCTTATTCTTTCTGCGTGTTGTTTCGGGTTTTCTGCGGCAATCAAAATTAATGCGCTTCTCATGGCGCCGGTGTTCGGTCTCACATATCTCGTATGGGTTTTTGTCCGGATGCGAGGACACTCTCTGTCTGCCGTTCTACGCCGAGAGTTGCCGGTTCTTATAGGTGCGGTTATTGCGTGCATTGGCGCTATGTATCTCTTTTGGCCCAGTGCATGGGGTGACGTATCTCTGATTCCGCGCTCGATTCTCTTTTTCCTCGGCGCTGATTTTTGGCCAGGCCAAGTTCTGTTTATGGGATCCGAATATTCTGGCGTTGGTTTGCCTTTGTACTATATCCCGTTCGAGTTTGTGATGGCGATGCCGCTTCTTGCTCTGATAGCATTTATCGTCGGAATTATTGTGATCGTGCGCAGACTGTCGTGGACTGAAAAGTCTACTGAGTACGTGTTTCTATTGCTCTGGATATTCTTCCCACTGCTTTTCAGCATGAAGCCGGGACTCGTTCGTTATGATGGAATGCGACAGTTTTTCTTCATCCTACCTGCAGTTGCAGTGTTGTCGGCTATCGGGCTTCAACAACTTCTGACATTTCTGACAAAGCGTTCAAAGAATCGTTTCGCAGGAATAATTTTTCTCGGATTGGTTTTCATGTCGCTTGTGTCACAAGTCCTGACACTGCATCCATTTGAAGGTTCGTATCGCAGTGAAATTTTGCAACTAGCGTATAAGCAGGATCTGGATGAGTCGTTTCAGATCGAATACTGGGGCGGGTCATACAAGCAGGGGATGGATTGGCTGGCCGAGAACGCTGGTCCTGATCCGGTGATCTGCGTTCCGACCGCCGGAATCCTCGTAACGTGGTATGCATGGCGTGATGACTTTGTGTTTGAATGTAGCGCTGAGTCTGACTACGTCATGTTCTTTACGCGCTATACCGAAGCCAAGGCCTATCGCGAGCTCAAAGATCCGGTGTTTTCGATTCAGAGAATGAAGTCGACGTTGCTCTTGGTGTACAAGATCAAGTAGGTTTCACGCTTGTTTTCTCGCTCGAAATTTGTAGAATGATTTAGTTCTTAACTAATCCTGCAGATGCATACCAAATCTCCTGGATCATTTTTGGTTTAGTTGCAGTTTATGGTCGTGCTGGATGCTGTGATCACGAATGTTGCATTGTCCTCCATCCAAGAATCACGACATCAAGCAGTGGCAGAATAGCTAGAGCTTCTGTCACAATGAGGACGATCTTTATAGCTCTTCATTCGCACTTCTCTCTCATATGTCTAAAGCTCTTCGCATCACCCTGGTGGTCATCATCGTTCTTTTGATCGTGATCGCAATCCAGCCAACTGATTTCCGATATTCTCGTACGATCACGGTTGCTGCTCCGGCGTCTGCTTCCTTCGCCCAGGTGAATGATTTTCATAAATGGGTAGAGTGGTCACCATGGGAGAAGCTGGATCCCACGACTAAGAAAACATATGGCGGCGCTCCTGAGGGCGTCGGTGCAACGTATCATTGGGTGGGCAATGCAAAGGTTGGTGAAGGCCGTATGATTATCACAGAGAGTGTGCCGAATGAATTGATCAGAATCACGGTTAGTTTCTTGAAGCCTATGAAGGCTACGAATACGATCGAATTCACGTTTAAAGAACAGAATGGTCAAACAGACGTGACCCAGAGCATGTTTGGAAAAAACGCATTTATGGGCAAGGCATCCAGTCTCTTCATGAATATGGACAAGATGATGAGCGAAAATTTTGATGAAGGTCTTGCTGGCATCAAGGCTGCCGCGGAGGCCAAATAGGGGTCTGTATCTCAGACGTTTAGGAAGTGAGAACGTTACTGAAGAAGTTTTTCGATCTCTGGCCACATGTCTTCCGTTACTTGCCTTCCTGCTTCAATCAATACGTTGCTTTTGTGAAAGTCGAAGAGTGATCCTATGAGTTTAGGTTCTATGACGAGATCGCACGCTGCGAGGCTCTTACCGAGGCTTTCTTCGGCTCCTTGGATAAATGCTTTGAGTCCTGCAGGAAGGAACGGCTTGATACGCCTGAAGACTGGCGTTGTCTTTGTGCCGATGATGACGTCGACGTGGTAGGAAGAACGAAGTGACCGTGAGGGCACAGCACCGAAAGAACACAGATCGACAAAGCTCTCGCCATTGATGACGATAGGCGAGAAGATGACAGGTAGAGCGGACGAGGCTGCCAGAGCATCCAGAATGCGCGTTTCTTTGGGGAAGATGTACGGCTCGATAGTATCGAAGATATGTGGGAGAAACTGTGAGGACAGTGCCTTCGACCATGCGATAGGTTTCTTCACTCTTCCCGCTACACAGACGAACGGAATTTTTGTCTCGCCGATAGTCGTATCTCCAATGAGAGGCGCTAGATGTTCCTCAAGTTTCTGACGCAGCATGCCACCATGGAAGCCTCCCTTGAGTGGAGTTTTGGAAACGCCCACAAGTGATAGTGGCGAGAGTTCTTCTGCAAGAGAGCAGATAGTTTTCGCATCGTGTCCTACCGCGTACAGTGCTGCGATAATGGCTCCCATACTGCTTCCGGCAATAACGTCTGGTTGTACTTGATGTTTCTCAAAGACATCTAAGACTCCTGCGTTAGCAAGACCGTACGCAGAACCGCCGGAGAGGACGAGGCCGAAAGACATATTGTAGTGCTGTACGTGATGCGTAGTTATAGGAGCTTCTGTCCGTGTTCAGTATACCTCTTTCATATAACACTCCTCGCAGTACACGATTTCACGACTGTCTGGGGCATAAGTTGTCCGAATGTCTTTGCCGCATTTATCGCACACCCGACTCCATAAGCGGAAAGGATTGATGTGTTGTAAACGATGAAAATGACGAGTGTTATGGCAGTATCGAGGCAGTGCCAAGCCTTTGCTCCGGTAGAACTCCAGTTCCTGCGGAATGATTTTGAAGTATTGCGTACAATGATGTTGCAGCGCTTTCATGGGATCATCCTCGTAGGCCTTACACAGGATCGGTTTGCTTAGGTACTCGTCTTTGACATCGGAGACATCGTCCGGAAGGTCATCTGGATGAACGGAGTCCAACGGTGGTCGCTCTCTTGTTTCGTGCCACCGAAAAGACTGTGCAATGGCTTCTTCTTTCGTTAGCGGACAAAATTCACGAGCCAATGTTTGGTTGTAATCAAACGGACTGAGCTCGCTCGGGAAGAATTCCCCGTACCGGTACTCGATTTCTTGTGCATCCACGTAGGGAATGCTCATCATCTGCTGCTTGATCTGCGGCAATAGTTCCTCGTATTCGTCTTGAGTGTATTGTTTGTTCAGAATGCAGTATTGCTTGTGTTGCAGCCCGATGCATCCGAAGAGATTTTTCGAGTAATGACAGCCAGTGCAATACTCCAAGTCAGCGGCACCGTAATTCCAGACGCAGAATTTCAAATTATTGACGCCGAGGCCGCACCATGAGCACTCATAGATGTGATCCGCGCCCACACCGAACATCGTGTAGTCATACCCGTAGTTCGTTGTGTTCGTCGTATGATCGATGAAATGTGCATACTTGCAATGCTCCGCTTTTTTTACCATGAATGATTCTTTCACATCGCGCGATTCGTAAATGTAGTCGCCCTCGACGGACTCATTACTGTTCCCGTGCATGCATTTGCGAGGCTGCGTGAGAAAAAATTTCTGACATTCGTCTCGTACTGCTTGTTGTGATGTCCATGAGCTCAGCGTTCTCTTCTGTATCTCTCGTTCATATTCTTCTTTCGTGAGTGGCTGATTGAACAGGTGATACGACTTGTGCCTAAGTCCAATACATCCGAAACAATCCGTGCATCCCATGCAATCTTGGCACCAGATGAGTCCATTGCAGTTCTCGCAGTTGTCCGAGAAGAGGCAGTGATAACAGTTACGCAGATTCACGACTTCATAACAGAGCTCGCATTTGTTACTGAAGGAAAAGTCCATGCAGAACTTGGATTCTTCGACGGAAAAACCGTACGAGCATGACTCGTTGAAGTCAGCATTGATCATGAGATAGCAGTTTTTGAGGTCTGCGACGGCATTGCAGTATTCGCTGTTTTCCAGAGATGAATACGCGCGTTGAAGATGCGGCAGCGGCACGGTTCGCCAGAGATCATGAAATTGCGAGAAGAACGGCAGTCCGAAGTCATACGGTTTTCCGAAGCTGAAAAAATCGTAGTGATTTGGGTTATGCCAATCCTCGTCTTTCACGATATTCAACTGCTTATCCTGGGAATACATGGAAATCACGGGCGTTGCGCCGGGCGTAAGCGCGCGGGGATAGAGGTTACGAGTATTGATATGGGTCATCCGTCTCTGCAGCCGACATTGCGGACAAAATGTTGGTTCTGGAACGTCCATGCTTTTGTAAAACTCCCGATCGGCATCATCGATTATAAACGTCGATGTACATTTCTGGCAGAGTGCTTCCATCATGCGTCTAGAGTAGCAAATTTGGCGGGAATGTGTTTTGGGAACGGGGCTGCTTTCAAGGTGCAAATAGAATCGTGTGTAACTGCTCACTGACTCTGCATTAGGCATTCTGCCACTTTCGCACAATTGCACTGTACGCAGCGTAGAAGTTCTTGGGTTTGCTCCACCATGTCGTGAGACAGACTGACAGAAGGACACTCATGACATCC
>CALRGQ010000009.1 GCA_943357915.1 Candidatus Peribacteria bacterium | reverse complement strand
GAAATTCCGTATGAGATGTGCCGCGACTACGAGCTTTGTCCGCACGCACGCCTTCGGATTTGAATCCGCCGATGTGAGCGAGTGCGGAACGTGGCTTAAGTTCCTCGGGTGCAATGCTCATGTCTTTTAAAATATTCTGCACAACTTTTTGTTGGTCATCCGAGTCGTAAATCACAAAACTTTTATTCCGGCCAATCTGTTCGATATCACGTCGTAAAATACGGCAGCAGATCGAGTGAAATGTACCGGACATTGGCAAGTGAGTTGCTTCAGTTCCGGCTGCATCCGTGAGTTTCAAAATTCTTCCGATGCGTTCTTTCAGTTCTTTGGCTGCTTTGTTGGTAAATGTCACTGCGAGTATCTGCCAGGCGGGCACACCCTGAGCCATCAGATGCGCGATGCGGTGCGTAATGGTTCGGGTCTTTCCCGAGCCTGCGCCGGCTAAGATCAAAACAGGGCCTTTGAGCGTGTCTACGGCTAACTTTTGTTGATCATTGAGGCCGGCAAAGATGGGATCGTTTTGGGGGAGCATCAGTGATCAGAGAATAGCACGGCAAGACGAGCAGTCTTTTTGTTAGCGTCGATCTTGCATCAGGTTCTTACGCAACGAGGCCAATATTTTTCTCTACACGTCTCAATCTTTGTTCATGATTTTGAATCTGGTCGCTGTGTTGAGATGTGCGATCATTGAAGGCATCACGATAATCGTGCATCAGTACCTCCGTTTTTAGATCAAAGTAATGAAAAATTTCTTGCTTCATGGTCTGCATGGCGGCTTGTAAGCCTGTATGGGAGGCGTTGACTGCTTTTTCAACGTCTTTCTTGGTCGCCGGTGGAGATGCTTTTTTCTTGATCATCGTTTAGGGTGGAAAAATAGTACAAAAAATATATAAAAGCTATTGTCATTTTCTTATAAAAGCTTCTGTGAAATCACCGACTCAGCCGCTTCGATCATTTTTTTGGATACCGGTGGTTTGGGGGAAGCTAGCGAGTTTATTTCACTGTTCTGAGCTGTCAGGGACGAAGCCAGTCGTTTGAGCTCGGTTGGGGAATACGCGTTTAAGGTTTTCTCTTTGCTCTTCTGTTCTACCTCGGCAGCCAGCTCAGGGTCAGCTTTTTGCATTCTTGCGAGGACTTCCACGGCTCGTTTGGTTGTCAGGAGAGACGTGGCGCTCGTCATATTAATCTGCGTTGTCATCTCCGCGAGTGTGTTAATGATATTTTCACGTTTCTGTGGATCCAACGTTTCTGCGAGTTCATATGTTGAGATGCGTTTGAGCGAGGCAAGAATAGGGGACAGCGCTTCACGGGAAATCACGTAGAAGTAGTACTGATCTTTGGCGTAGACAAGTTTCTTGAGTTCCGCGACTGCTTCCGTCGGTACGACCAGAAAAATATGCGGATAGATTTTGTCGTTCTTCTTCATCTTCTCGGCCGTTTTTTTTACTTGGTCATCGATATATGTCTGCAAGCTCTGAGATTTACTGACTTTCGCGTCAAAGACGACGTACTGACCCAAGAAATCAATGAGGAAATCTGGCTTCAGTGAGCCATCAAAATCATCAGGAAGGCTATTATTGCTGTAGCTCTTAAATTGCAGGTGAGGCTGCTTGCAGAGGTCAATCAGCGTGGAGATCACCGTGACTTCATGGTCGTTCCAGAGCCGGTCACGTTCTTCTTCGGCTACTTGTTTGGCTTCTGCTTCTGCTTGTAGCACACGCTGGCGTTCTTCCCGAAGTGCTTGCAGCATCGCATCTTGTTTCTCAACCAGCCCTTTATGTTCACGTTTGTCCTGTTCCTCCTCCGTTTCATACTTCGTAACAGTTTTTTGAAGTGCATCACGCTCTTTCTCGAGCGATTGCAACTTTGCTTTGGCCTGAGTGAGCTCCGCAAACATCTGCTTGTTTCCGCCGCTGAGTTTATTATGTTCAGCTTTTTCTATCTCCAGTTCTTTCTCGATCTTCGCTATGTCTTTACTCCAATCACGATTATCAGAAACTACCTGTGGCTTTTTCATTTGCAGAACAATCATTGTCCCGAAAGCGAGGATAACAGTGATGCCGAGGGCGATCTCAAATCCAGTCATATAGGCATGATAGCACAGGGTGTATGTTCGTCCACTATTTTGGTTATTTTTGGCTTCTAGCAGAGCCTGCATTGACATTTTTAGCTCTCACGCGTAGGATCCCCTCCGCTACCAGCTTCCTCGTTAGCCTTATAGCTTTCCTGGAGGCCCGGAGAATTGTTTCACTTGTGCCTTTCGTCTTTATTCACCCCCACTATCATGGCCCTCAAAAAAGCCAATAAGAAGAAGATCATCGGAAAATTCCAGACTCATGAAAAGGACACCGGTTCTCCGCAGGTCCAAGTCGGTATTCTCACAAAAGAGATCGACCATGTCACGAAGCACTTAAAAGAGCACAAGAAAGATAATTCAGCCCGCCGCGGTCTTTTGGCTATGGTTGCCCGCCGCCGCAAACTTCTTACGTACCTTAAGATGAATGATACGAAAAGTTATGAGAAGATTCTTAAGGCTTTGGATCTCGATAAGTAGATCCTTATATCGCACTTTTGAAAGACGGGCTTCGGCCCGTTTTTTTTGTTTTCCGAAGCCTAAAAGTATGATAAAGTAGCCGTACGCTCTTTCCTTCCATCTCCGGATTTTGTTGGATTTACGCATGAGGATCTTCCTACGACATGAGAGCGCGATGCTTCGCGCGGTTATAAGTCGCCGCGGCAAGCATGCCGCTCTCATATCAAAAAAAATGAGGATCTTGATCTGTAAGTCCATCAGCAATAATCCTTGAAGGTCGGGGAGGGCGGTCTATCCGTTTTTCTCTCCATATTTTATGTTAAAGGAATACTCTTTGATGCTCGGTGATGAACCGATGATTATCAAAACCGGGCAGCTCGCCACACAGGCGAATTCGTCCGTGATCTGCCAAATGGGCGACACCGTGACGCTCGCAAACTGCACGATCTCAGCTAAGCCACGTGATGGCGTGGACTTTTTGCCGCTGCAGATGGTGTATCAGGAAAAATACTACGCCGGAGGTAAGATCGCTGGATCACGCTTCCGTAAGCGCGAAGGTCGTCCTGGTGATGACTACGTTCTCCTTGCACGTGTTATCGACCGTGGGCTACGTCCAATGTTTCCGAAGTATCTCCGCAATGATATCCAGGTTTTCGCGACGGTATTGTCATATGACTTTGAACATAACCATGACATCACGTCGGCTAATGCCGCAAACTTGGCTTGTTCCTTGTCTGACTGTCCGTTTGATGGACCGCTTGGAACGGTGAAAGTCGGTCTTATCGGTGGTGAACTTGTTCTGAATCCGTCTGTCGAGGCTGAGAAGAAAAGCGAGCTCAGCATGTTTGTGACTGCCTCTCTTGAGCGCATCGTGATGATCGAAGCTGGAGCCAAACAGGTCTCTGAAGAGGATATTCTTCGTGCTATCGACTTTGGCAAGAAGTGGGCACAGAAGATCGCCAAGTTTTTTGATGGCATTCAGAAAGAGATCGGCAAACCGAAGTTTGAAATTGCCGCTCCGTTTGAGCCGAAGGATGACGACAAGAAGCTCATCAAAGAGTGGGCACTTCCTACAGTGAATAAAGCGATCAAAGATCCACTTCCGAAGCTTGTACGCCGCAAGATCTTTAATGATTTGATGGCTGGAGCTGAGGCGAAGCTGACTGAAAAGAACGGTCCAATCGGTGAGGACAAATATCTAAAGGATTTGTACAAAGCAGCTCCTTCCATAGTTGATAAAGTTGTGAAAGAAGAAATGCGCCGTCTGATTTTGGACGAAGGCATCCGTATGAGTGGTCGCAAAGTGGACGAGATCCGTTCACTCTCGGCCATCGTCGATATTCTCCCCAAGCGCGTGCACGGTTCTGCACTGTTCCAGCGTGGCGAAACGCAAGGTCTTACGACGACGACTCTCGGTTCACCAGGCAGCAAGCAGATCGTGGAAGGCATGGAAGGTGAGCATGAACTTCGGTACATGCACCACTACAACTTCCCTCCCTTCTCGGTTGGTGAAACCAGTAATCGTCTCTTCGTCGGTAACCGCGAGATCGGCCACGGTAATTTGGCTCAGCGCGCACTGGAGCCTGTGCTCCCGCCCGTTGAAACATTCCCGTACACCATTCGTACGGTCACGGAAATTCTTGAATCCAACGGTTCCTCCTCGATGGCCGCAACCTGCGGATCGACTCTCGCACTTATGGCTGCCGGTGTGCCAATCTCAGCTCCGGTTTCGGGCATCGCACTTGGGCTGATTTCCGATGAAGCCAAGGGTAAGTACATCATTCTCTCTGACTTGCAGGATGAAGAAGATTTCGGAGGCGATATGGACTTCAAGCTCGGTGGTACAGAAAAAGGCATCACGGCTATTCAGATGGATATCAAAATTAAGGGTTTGCCGGATTCAGTCTTCAAGGAAGCTATCGAGCGTTCCAAGACCGGTCGTGCTCAGATCCTGAAGGTGATGCTTGCAGCCATCGCAGAGCCTCGTAAAGAGCTCTCACCGTTTGCGCCACGCATCGAGACGATCAACATCGACCCAGCTGATATTCGCCTCGTCATCGGCAAGGGCGGCGAGACGATCCAGAAGATCACGAAAGAACTTGGCGTCGAAATCGACATCGAGGACTCTGGCATCGTCTTCGTCACCGCTCCGGATGGAGAGATCATGGCGAAGGCTCGTGAATGGATTCTCGGCATCGTCGAGAAGCCAGAAGTCGGCAAAGTGTATGACGCCACTGTTGTGCGCATCATTGATGGCACAGGAGCGATTGTCGAATTTGCTCGTGGTAAAGATGCAATGATCCACATCTCTGAATTGCAGTGGGCTCGCACCGAGAAGGTCGAAGACATCGTCAAAGTCGGTGATGTCATCAAAGCTAAGTGTGTTGAGTTTGATGCAGTAGAAGGCAAAACACGTTTGTCTCTTAAGCAGATGACCCCTCCGCCTGCCGGTTGGGTCGCTCCGCCACCACGGCCTAGTTTCGGAGGACCTCGTCGCGGACCGCCACGAAGATAGTCAGAACTAGAAAGTCATAAGTCACAAGTCACAAGTTGAGACGCTCCAGGTGGGGCGTCTTTTTTAATGCTTTGAGACGTGCGCGCCTCTCGTCTCTACTTACGTACGCAATCGCTTGGTTGCTTTTGCTCTGAGCTTGGTACTGATTCTCCTCCTCGAGTGCTCGAAAAATTTGTTTCAATAGCGAACCGAACCTCAGCCGTTGTGCCCGATTGCCAATTAAGTTTACGCCTTTCTGCTGATCCAATCTCAAGTGGATGATTGCTCTTGATATCGGTGTGTTTTTTCATAAACCAAAATTACTCTTTCAATTTTTCTTGTCAATTTTTTTGTGACTCACCAGTGATAATCGCTCATTGTAGAGACGTGCGTTCATTTATTTGAGACGTGCGCGCCGCACGTCTCTACTTTTTGGGCTTAGCTGTGTGCTACACTTTTTTCATGAAGAAGTCCTCCAGTATTTCTATCGGCCTATGTGCTCTCGGGTTACTACTTTTTGGAATCGTTGTGTATAAGCAAGCATATCCCACTCCAATCACACCTCTGCGACCAACTCCTCTTCTCGGTATTGATCGAGATTTGAAACTTGTAGGAGATCACCAAGAGTTGTTTGTTCGCGGCACAGTCCATGGCTATGACCCCGATAATAAAAATCCTCCACAAGGCATATTTTATGACTTTATGTTGGATAGTGATCGCCCTGATAATGCACAATTTGCAATTACTGGAGGCTTACTTACTTTGAGAAGTTTTGAAGGAAAACGCGTGGAAGTGCTTTTAAAATTTCCATTAGACGGCAAGGATGGCGTTAGGGAAATCTTGAGCATTCAAGCCGCTCAGGATGAATAAATGTAGGTTTTCAGTGGTTATGTATGCTCTAGCGTTTCTATTTTTTGGATTCAGTTTTTTTCTCCATCGGCTTCAAATCAGACGCCTTCGTTTCCGCAGCCTTTACCTCCGTTTTTGCCTCAGCTGATTTTGGCGTTTCCAGAGCAGCATCCTTTGGATTAGTTCTTGTCGTTCCAGAGCTATCGGTCTTATAAAACCCACTACCCTTAAAGTGCACCATTGGCGCTCGGATTAGCTTCCTGACTGCTTTTGCATTTCTACATGCAGGACAAGAAGGAAGAGTGAGGGTTCCCATTGGCAGGGACTCAGAAAATTCAGAGCTACAGATGTCACAGTGAAAATCGTATTTGGGCATACGCAGATTCTATCCCTAAAGCTGCTTGAAGCCACGTTTCTTAGGATATTACTCCTAGTTGCTTGAGGCCGAAGCGTGTTGCGCCAATAATAAGTGCACCTGCAAATACGACTCCAGCCAGTACAAGTGCACCATGCACAATGCCCGGATTAGCCACTACAAAAGTTTTAACCGATGCGGGAATCAGGTTTGGGCTCACGCGGCTTGGCTGGTATTACCTGAGAGTGTTTCTGGGATATCGACAAAGAGATTTTGCGTCGTTTCAAAAATGGTTTCGTATGCGGCTGTACCGATTGTGCGGATTGGTTTTTTGATCAGATTTCTGCTGAAAACTCTATTGAAAGTTGTACCTATCTGTTGACGAGTGCGACGCATGGGGCCTGTAAGCAAGGGGGGCGGTTCGTTGGGATCGATAATGTCATGAACGATTGCATCCGGTACTTTGAGAACACCGTAGATACCTTTTGTGACAATATTCGCACTTTTCGCGATGACACTTTCTACGCCTGCCGTGGGTTGTGGGAAAGCTTCATAAGCTACAGCTTGGCGCACTGCCTCAGCGGTATGCGATTTATAGATGAGTCGCTTTTCTCTTGCCGATTGTGACCAATTTCGATTCATCATGTGCATTATAGAAAGCTGAGACGTGTAATCTAGAAAAAAGTGACTGATTTTTCTATAAATGATTTGCGTGCCGTACAAACAGCCCTGCGGTACACTTTGGTTATGCTCGACAAAGCGTACGACCCAAAGGCAGTAGAAGACCGTATCTATGAGATGTGGGAAACGAGCGGTGCCTTCAAGCCGGAATCGTATGATCCTAATGGCGAGCCGTTCACGATCAGCATGCCACCACCGAATGCGACGGGTCAGCTGCATCTTGGACATGCGGTGATGCTTGCGCTTGAGGACATCTTTATTCGATTTGCCCGCATGCAAGGCAAGAAGGCGCTGTGGGTGCCTGGGACGGATCATGCGGCGATTGCGACTGAGAACGTGGTCATTAAGCAGCTCAAAGATGGCGGCATGAAAGATCCGCGAAAGGAACTGGGTCGCGAGAAGCTTATCGCCAAGATCGCGGAGTTTGTGGAAGGCAGTAAGAACACCATCAGAGGCCAGGTACGAAAAATGGGCAGCAGTTGTGACTGGAGTCGTGAACGCTATACATTTGAGCCGGCACTGAACCGGTGTGTGAATGAGGTTTTCTGCAGAATGAAGAATGACGGTCTGATTTACCGTGGACACAGGATTGTGAACTGGGATCCGAAGCTCCAGACGACAGTCTCAGATGACGAAATAGAGTACAAAGAAGAGAAAGGCGTTTTCTACACGTTCAAGTATGGGCCTTTTGAGATTGGTACTTCTCGGCCTGAAACGAAATTTGGCGATAAGTACGTCGTGATGCATCCAAAAGATAAGAGATACAGCAAGTTCAAGCACGGTGAGACATTCGATGCTGAGTGGATTAACGGTTCGGTGCGTGCAACGGTGATTAAAGACGAGTGTATCGATATGGAATTCGGTACAGGTGTCATGACCATTACGCCATGGCATGACAAGATCGACTTTGAGATCGCCGAGCGTCACGGACTGGAGAAAGAACAGGTGATTGGTTTTGATGGAAAGTTGCTAGAGATCGGAGGCGAATTTGCAGGCATGAAGATAGAAGAAGCACGGCCTCTGATTGTCGAAAAATTAAAGTCAAAAGGTTTACTGGTGAAGTCCGATGAGAACTATATGCATAATAAAGCTGTGAGCCAGCGCGGTGGGGGAGCAATCGAGCCGCAGATCAAGTTGCAGTGGTTTATCGATGTGAATAAAGAAGTTGTGCCATGGGAGGTTAAGGGTGGTAGGGGGGGTAAGAAGGGTAAGGAAATGATGAGTTTGAAGCAGATCATGCACTCGGTTGTTCATCACGGAGAGATCGAGATTATTCCAGACAGATTCTCAAAGACGTATTTTCACTGGATCGATAATTTGCGTGATTGGTGCATCTCACGGCAGATTTGGTGGGGGCATAGGGTGCCTGTGTGGTACAAAGGCGAGGAGACGATTGCAAGTGCTGAGTCGCCGGGGGAGGGTTTTGAACAGGATCCAGACACGCTTGATACCTGGTTCAGCTCTGCCATGTGGACGTGGAGCACGCTTGTTGATACGAAGCTCGCAGCAGATAACAGCCTGAGTCTTGAGGATATTTTGAAGAGTAGTCCGGATTTCCAGACGTTTCATCCGACGAGCGTCATGGAAACCGGTTACGATATTCTCTTCTTTTGGGTCGCTCGTATGATCCTGATGACAACCTATGCAACCGGTCAGATTCCGTTCAAGACAGTGTATTTACACGGTCTGATTCGTACCCGTGACGGAGCCAAGATGAGCAAATCGCATCCCGAAACGATGATCGATCCGCTGGATATGATCAGCAAGTACGGAGCCGATGCACTACGCTTAAGCATGATCGTCGGGCAGAGCCCAGGGGCCGATTCACGGCTGTACGAAGAGAAAATCGCGGGGTACAGGAATTTTATCAATAAGCTCTGGAACGCGAGTCGGTTCGTCCTGATGCAGTGCGAGCAGGCCGGAATTGATCCAAAATCCATCGACAAACTTCCAGAGACTGCAAAGCTCTCTCTCGCCGACAGAGCCATTCTGCATGCTTTAGAGATTCTTATTGAAGATGTAACAAAAGGACTGGAAACATATGCACTGAGTGAGACTGGCGAGAAGTTATACAGCTTTACGTGGGATACGTTCTGCGACTGGTACTTAGAACTTTCCAAGGGCACCGCAAATCATGCGGTTCTCGTTCATGTTTTGCGTCGTCTTCTGATACTACTGCATCCCTATTGCCCGTTTATTACCGAAGAACTCTGGTCGCAAGTTAGCTCAACACAAGATGGCATGTTGATTGCCAAAGCATGGCCGAAAGTGAAGGAAGACCGGAAAGATCAGCAGGCGTTTGCTGATTTTCAGATTCTGATTGATGTCATTACTGCTATTCGCAAGCTTCGTACTGATCAGAATGTGGAACCGGGCACAGAGATTTCCATCACGCTTGTCAGTAAAAAATATTGTGAAGGCTTAGAGTCACAAGAAGCTCATATCCGACGGCTTGGCAAAGTGGTGAGCCTCACAATCACGACCGATTCCGTGAAGCTTGCGAATGCTGCAAGTGCGTTTCTGACGGACATCGAGATTCACCTGTCGCTTGAAGGTCTTTTTGATCCAGCAAAACTCAAGGCCAGTCTTGAAAAAGAACAGGCCGAGCTTACGAAGTACGTACAGGTTCTTGGCGGAAAACTGCAGAATAAAAACTTTGTAGATCGTGCGCCGAAAGAACTGGTGGATGGTGAAAAGGCGAAGCTTGCTGAGGCGGAGGAGAAGCTTGTGAAGATTAAAGAGAGGTTGGCTGCCATATAGATTGCAGCGGAGATTCGTAATCTCCGCGTCTATACGCATTCCCCGCGTCTACGCGCATTCGTCATTTCAGCGTTTACCCGCAGTGAAAGATGTGGATCTTCCGCTGCGGGTATTTCTTGATTTTCTTCTATAAGTACGTTATACTTATTTACGTACTTACTTACTTTTTCTATGAATAAAATTCTTAAAAGCACCGTCCGGGGACAGATTACATTGCCGAAGGAGTGGAGGGATTCTCATGGTACTGATCATTACCGTGTACAGATCGAAAAGAATACATTAATCCTTATTCCTCTTCATCTTGATCCCGAACAGGACGAGGATGTTATTTTTAATGCTGATCGAGATAATGATGGGAAGGGCATCAGTCTTGATAGTATGATTTCTATGTTGACAAAAATCATTCATGAACAGGATTGAAAAATTTCTTCGGTCTCTTTCCGCAAAAGAAAGGCATGGGATTCTTCTCCTCTTTCAACAATTGCAGAGTGATCCCTTCAAGGTTCCTGGTATTATAGCTCTCAAAGGATTCAAAGGACTGTATCGAGTTCGTATTGGCAGGAATCGTATGATCTTTTTTTACGATCCTGCATCCAAAATCTTTGAAATCAGGCACGTAGGAAGACGGAATGAAAGTACATACAAGAACATTGGTTAGTTCACGATCGACAGATCCAATTCTTTCGTCGTGCCCGAACTCACCGAAAGCGCTGCGGCGCGCGTGAGGCTATCCCGGCCATATTTCGTGTGCAGGCCATCCATGGCTTCTTGCAGACGTTCGTCGGCTAATGCTTTTGCAGGATCATCGAATAAACACTGCTGCTGCGCGTCTGATGATTTAAGTCCGTAGAGCGCGAGGCCGACTTGGTTGAAGCGGTTGCCGTGCCACGTGAGGCCGGAGAGTGCTGAGAGTGCGGCGCCAAGTAACTGCTCCACGGTTGTGTATACTCTGTCCATTCGCCGATGTGCACCGCGATACGCATAATCCGGCGTACGGATCCAGACCGAAAGCTCCGTTGTACCCAAGTTCCATCGGCGCATTTTTAGCGTGCAATATTCTAAGTGCTTGAGCATGTGCGCCTTAAGAAGTTTGATGTCAGTGGTCGATTTGAACGTGCGGCAGCGCGAAATAGACTTGGGTGGACGGGTGTCTTCAGCCACCGGATACACTCGTTCACCCAGAAGTTCGCGCTGCATTTCTATGCCTGGTCGGCCACAGATACGGATCATGTCAGGGGCAGCTGCGGTTGCGATGTCCCAGGCAGTCACCCAGCCAAGTGCATCGGTTTTTGTGCTGCGCTGACGGCCGATGCCGGGGATGGCGGCGGCTGGACGATCCTGAAGGAATCCCCGTATCTCATCCGCTCCCGACAGTGCGGTTACGCCTGCGGGCTTACGGTATTCTCCCGCCATTTTGGCGAGTAGTTTACTCGGCGCGATGCCGACAGACACTGAGAGTGCAGTTGTCTGCAATATTTCTTTTTGGATTTCTTTTCCCCATGCGTTCGCATCTCTCGGCGCGCCGCCAACCAGTGCATCCAAATCTATATACCACTCGTCGATGGATGCTTTTTCTATGATAGGAGAATGGTTCCTGATCACTGATTCGATCTGCTCAGACGCAATACCGGTTTCCCGGAAGTCAGCCGCCATTTGTATGGCATCAGGAACAAGCAGCCGAGCCTCTGAGAGCCGCATGCCAGTCTTCACGCCTTTGGCTTTTGCTTCGTACGTTGCTGCAATCACACAGCTGCCACCCATACCGATGGCGAGAACTGGTTTTCCACAGAGACCAGGATTTAGCCGAACAATGACAGATGCGAAAAACGAATCAGCGTCGACATGTGCCACTGCTGAAAAAGCCTGCTGCATATCATAAAGAAAAAGATCTTTAGATGGTCATCTTGCGCATCAACCCGACGACGACTCCTGCTACTTGCAGTTCTTCTAGCGCGTGAAGATCCGGATAGTCTGGGTTTTCTGCTTGCAGATAAAATTTGCCTTTATCTTTCTTGAGCCGCTTCAGTGTAAATTCGCCATCGAGGACGCCAACGACGATATCGCCTGGTTTGGGGTGCTTACTTCTATCAACGACGACTAAGTCACCCTCATGAATCAGTGCGCCGATCATACTGTCGCCTTTGACGCGCAAGAGAAACGTGGAGCTACGGTCTTTGACCAGATAATTCTCGATCGTGATTTGTTCTTCAGCATGCTCTTCTACCGGAGCCGCGAAACCGGCCGCAATTGGACCGAAGAGTGAAAGCTTGATGGGAGCTGCGGTGTCATCACTGGGCATATTGATAATCTTAATGCGGCCTTTTGGGTCTTTTTCGATCTGCTTTTCGGCGACGAGCGTATTCACGACTTTCGCAATCGAGTTCTTACTGCGAACCCCGAAAGCGATGGCTAAATCCGCAAGTGACGGTGAGTAGCCGCGTTTGCCCTGAAACTCGCCAATGTAATTCAGAACAGTGCGTTGGTGTGGTGTGAGAGACATGAGAGAGGGTGGGAAGACCCCACTACGCTCTCTAAGAGCTTCGCGGGGCAAGACGGACGTACACCATCATAGGTGGACGGTTGTACACGGTCAAGAGCCGCAGTGAAAAGTGGAAAGTAGAAAGTGAAAAAGTATGGTGTGATATTTTTTTAGCCAATCTTATCCAGATCTTTTTCTTTTGTGAGTTCCATGTACATGATGGTCCAGACTGCTTGCTTGAAGACGTGGAGATACATGAAAAAATAGGCGGCGACGAGTGTGAGGGCCAAGGCTATAGCTCCTGCGATGGTGTAACTGATTGTGGGCGTGAGAACGTACGTGAGCACGATGCCGAGGCCGATGACAAGACCGGGGATGAGAATAAGGATCGCGATGTTGACGGCAATGCGGAAGGAGATGATCAGTAATAGCAGGATCAGAAAGATAATGTGTCCTGGGTAACTGAATGTCAGTTTTACGCTATGGCCGATGGCCTCGAAGACACCTATTTTGTTAATGACAATCGCTGGTTCCGCGAAACTGGCGAGAAAACTCAAGATGCTCGAGAAAAGCCACAGAATCGTTGCGATGACGATCATGAATCCGGTGAGTCCGCTGCCGTAGCGAAGCAAAATCGAGATGGCTGTTACGAGTAAATTGATGCCACTGAAGACAAAGATCTGATGCACTGCAAAAATCGGGAAGAAGTTGTACATACCCAAAATGAATCCGCCACTGACACGTTCTTTATTGTGCGACTTAGCGGTGAGGCCAATGATTGCGCCATCGCAGAAGATGGGCAGGAAGAGTTCCGTAACTACGAGCACTGCAAATGCGATGAGGATGATCCAGAACACTGACAGTGGTGCGTTTTCATAGAGCCAGATGCCATCATCAAAGAGGCCGACTTCTTTCCCTGCCATGTACGCGTATGCGAAATAGAATTGGTAACCAACCAGCTTGATATCAAGAAGAAGACGAAGAGCACTCCCCGCAAATCCCCAACGTTTGAGCGAAGGTTCCGTAGTGGTCACAGTCCAGGCTTGGGCAATGATTTCGCGTGGGGTGAGCATCTGTGAAGAAGGCAGAAAGGGCAGAAAAGGCAGAGTTCATGCCTTTATTGGACTTACTTAATCAGATCCTGCAATGAAGTGTAACGGAAGTCTTTCCCGAGGACGATGACGATATCGGCTCCGTCTTTCTCGAACGGCGCGGCGTCAGATATTGAACCGACTTTTAGTGTCAGTAGTGAGGCAAGAAACGAGCTTGTGATACTGACATGGTCTAGGAGCGCCTTGGACTGCTCTGTGTCCACAAGTAGCGCTGGATTGATCGCAATGAAAGATTCATCAAACACCGGGCTACCTTTGGGTCCATAGTTTCTCGTATTCAGTACATTAAGTCCGTAACGATACAGTTCACCACCGATTTTTCCAGCCAGTCCTTGCTTGGCACCGGCATTCAGAACCGTGACGGTTGGTGGGCTGATGAAGACGTCGCGCTTCGTAAAAAGAAGAAAGGTGAGTTTCTGGATCTGTTTCCAGGTGACGGGAAATTCTGGTACTGAGACTGGAAGTAGAACCGCCGCACCATCAAATTGGTCACGAGGAGGGGAGTATAGAAAGCCACCCGGTCCGATACTACCTCCGTAGAGTCCGCTCTGATCATTGATCTGCATAGAGATGATGCGACTTGTATCGATTTTTTTGCCCATATCGGCAAGTCCTAAGAGTTCCCGAGCCCCGAACGTGCTTTGAACATTTTTTGACATAATGTTTAAGAGTTCGGTGAGTTTCCCAGCGTTTTTGATCATTCCACCTTCTTTCACTTTTTTGGCTGCGGCAGTGATGATTTGTTGCTGGCGGCCAGAACGCGAGAAATCACTGGTTGAATGACGAGTACGCGCATATTTCAGTGCGGTAGCACCATCCAGATGTTGTGGACCTTTAGCGATCTGGAATGTTTCGTAGGAATAATTTGGTCCGGGATACTCTGTATCAACGATGTCGGATGGAACATCGATGTCGATACCGCCCAGTGCATCGATAGCTTGCTCGAAACCTGAGAAATTTACTTTGACAGCACCGTGGATCTGGATCCCGAGGAGCGTGCCGATTTCGGTTGTCAGCTGTTTCAGCGCTTCTCCTGATGCTTCAGGCGCTTTCATGCCTTTGTGTCTGAGCGAATTTTTGTAATTCCGGAATAGGCTGTTGATGCGATCTTTACCCATTTTTTCTGTAGACAGTACGTAGGTGTCCCTCGGAATACTCAGCAGCACTGCACTTTTTGTCTTCGTCGGATCCAAACTTGCGACCATGAGAGTGTCCGTGAGGTCGATGCCGGAGTGATCATTATCACCTTCGCCCAGTAGCAGCACATTTGTAAATCCGTTGCTGTCTGTAGGCAGGGTAACACCGGCAATGCTGACCATGCCAAAAGCTATAGCCTTGAGACGCACGAGTACTTTCAGTGTTCCAATCAGCAAGAGTAACACCAAAAATATAGACAGAAGCACCGTAGTTGTTCGTTTCAAGGTGCGTTCGCGTTTTTCTTGTATTTCCTCTTCTTTGGCGTGCTGAAAATGTTTGTAATACTGTACTCCGGAACGGAGCAAAGGTAGTGCAAACGCAGCATATCGCCGAAGCTGGCTCGGTTTTTTCTCTTCGCGGACACGTCGGGTCGTAAAAGACATCGGAAGGAAGTTTACTGAAAAAGTTTCCAAGAGTCACCTCTCACATCTTCTCTTCCTATGCGAAAAATGTCACAGCAGTGTCCAGTGGTTTTCTTTCATGCTCACCACTGGGTTCTATTTCAGCTTCTTTGATGTATCCGAGCATCATCCCACCAACGATGACTTGGTGATCCGGTAGCTTGAGCAGATTATGCGCAGGTCCGTGGTGCAAAGACACCCAACAACTGCCGATGCCCAAAGTTGTGGCTGCTAGCATTCCATAGTTCATGGCTGCGACACATGAATATTCCATCTCGCAGGGGTTCCAGATGGTCGTTTGGGCTGCACCTTTGGCTGCTTTGTTACAGCTGACCACAATGAACGTAGCGGCTCCGGCGACAAAATTGCCGTAGCAGGAACATTCCATCATCTTTTTCTTCATCTCCTCATTTTCAATGCAATGAAAATGCCATGGTTGAATGTTCCCAACACTCGGAGCCAATATTGCAGCACTGAGGATACGGTTGAGGATTGTTTTGTCGATCGGCTTATCCTGAAAATACCGGATGCTGCGACGTTCTCTGAGAAGTTCAAAGAGTTCTTCGTATGTCATGAGTAACAGGGGAAACCCCCATATTGTACTACCAGATGGTTTTTCGTGCACGAAAAAGGCCCCATAAGGGGCCTTGATCTTACCTTGGACGTGCTTACGCAGCTGCCTTATCTGCTTTGAAGCAGTTAAGACAGAGGACCGGACGGCCGCCCTCGGACTCGGGGCGCGGCTTGAACGGAACCTCACAGGCGTTTCCACACTTTGCACAAGTGGCAGGAAACATCTGGCGGGTCTGCATGCGCTCGTCCTTGCGCTTGTTGCGGCAATCCTTGCAGCGCTGAGGAGCTGCTAGTCCACGCTCAGCGTAGAAAGCTTGCTCTCCCTCGGAGAAGGCGAACGGTGCGCCGCAGTCGCGGCACGTTAGCTGTTGATCAGCCATACGAATAAAAAAAAGGAAGTAAACTGCAACCTTCCTCGTTTTCTCGTACGTTTTCGGTTATATCCGATCGACGGTAAGACTAAGGCGTTTGCAGAAGCACTATAGACCCAAATATGGATGTTAGTCAATGGTTTTTTTGAAATGTAGTTTGTGCAAGATGAGCCTTATGCCACAGATTATCCATATCTATGTCATGTCTCGTTACTGGAAAATTCGGTGGTCTGACCGTACGCTTTTGCAGCTTCGTAACTCAAGTCAAAAATCGTTTTCATCGCCTCTGCAATTTCCTGACTCTCAATGATGATTCCCAATTTCTCTTTCCAAGAAACGATGTTCACTTTGTTTCCATAGACCTGAATTTCAGGCGTGAAGTGGAATTTCTTACTGGGAACAAGTGCGCTCGTACGAAGCTCTTCTTTATCTCGACTTTGTCGCTCTCGCGCGGAAGGGGTATCGGGGTGAATTGATGTCATGTGGATGCCCTTACCAAACCGACGTTTGAAGTACGTTTCGAAATACTCTGGCAGCGTCCTTAGCATGTCATCAACAGACGCCCATGAATGGAGTCGATCAGCTGTCAACGTATCTTCGTACACTTTCTCAATACCTGAGATCCCCTCGTAAAACGTGATCTTCGGGCGTGCCAGAGAATGTGTCCAAGACAGGATTTCGCTGCGTGCCGAGGTAAGTGCTTCCTGCTGCACTTTCAGCTCCTCTTGAACCTGATCTGCTCGTCGCATGAGCATTCTCTCAATATTGTCGATTGTCTCTGCACTGTAGTACTGCGTACTCGCGCGACGTGTTTGGACGACGATGCCACGCTTTACCAGACCGTCGAGAACTGATCGAACGGTATTCCTCGGCATCTCGAGTTGCCGTGCAACCGATGATGCAGCTTGAGGCCCAAGCGCGAGAACTTTAAGAAAGATGATTCGCTCCTTTGCCGTCAGCTTGAGAGAATCGAGAAAACGCAGAAGCATGCGCAAATAGTATACATCTGACGAACTCTGACCGTCAATATATACGTGACATAATAAATTTATATCGTATGATTGCATTTACATTTCCCCAACCTACTATGAGTGAAAAACAATCGGAAACATCAAGCGTTTCTGGTGAGACAGAACGAAGAGTAAATACTGATGCTGTGGGTGCACAAGCTCTCAAAAATCATCTCGCGTATGAAAAGAGTATGCGTCCATTTGACGTTCAGAGAGATATAGATCCTGTGGATATAGAGAGTATGAGAAATCAACTCGAACATAGTCTTAGAAATGATTCTGCAAGATTGAATCGACCTCACTGGTCCGATGCTCTTTACGGAGCCGAGACCGCTGCTCAAATGCGTATTGCTGGAATCGATCCTCAGTTGACAGAGGCGGACAAACAATTTCTCAGCAAGAATTGTGGAAAGGTTTTTCCATTCCATCATGTAGATATCGAGGGATGGAATTCCCTTCTAGGCGTTAACACTGAAAATACCACATCCACAGAAAAAAAAGAAGAATTCTTGAAATATCACTGCATAGGATGGCCAAACGCCCATTTAGCGGGTATTTATGATTGTGAAGGCAAAGTGTTACCGTGGCATGCCGCAAAACAAGCTTTCGAACTGCGCATACTCGGTTCCTCCAGCGATCTGCCGTCAAATTATATCTCAGTCATTAACGATTGGTTTGTACGAGCAAGGCCTCTTCCATGCGATCTGAAAAGTTATTGTGATGGGATACCCGAAGTCCAACATAAATATTTCTTGGACTACTTTCATCAGCATTTGACACACTTTGCATTTGTTGCAGCTTGTCTGCGTGTTCTCGATGCGCCAGTTACTCTCACGCAGAGTGATTGGGGAGAGATGAAAAATGCTTTACAGTATTTACGTTCAGAGAGGAATTGTTCCAATATTGGTGTGGAGATAGCAAGGTTGATTGGATCTATGACGATTCTTGCAGCACATACAGTCGAGGTGCCAGCTGGCGGAGGGCTCATCATTGATGGGCGTCAAATTGGATAAGTAGCAGTATTTTAGCGAGGGAGCTCGCCTCGAACCTAAAACCCCCCGCTCACCCAAATTCCAAGTGCCGTGACCACCGCACCGAATACGATTCCTCCCACAACTTCTTTGAACGAATGCCCTAGTCGCTCCGATAAATGCACCCACTTCTGGAGCCGATTTAAGAGCTCAGCTTGTTGTCCGATAGCGCGGCGAGAGCTCATCGCGTCGTACCAGACGAGGCAGGCGAAGACGAATGCGATGGCAAATGATACGGAATCTAGCCCTGATTTTTCCGCAACCACAATTAAGAGCGACGTAACAAGTGCACTGTGGGTACTTGGCATGCCGCCTGGCCGAAATAGTCCTTCATGCCATGTGCCGCGTTCTATACCTTCCGTGAAGATCTTCAACATTTCGGACAAAAGACCGACGATGAGCGGGATGATAAAGATGTAGGTGGAGAGGAAAGCGTGCAGGAGAGTGAAGAATGAAAAAAGAAAAGTGAAAAATGATTGTAACTCTTTCGCTAATATCATTCTTCACTTTTCACTCTACACTTTTCATTTCACCGAAAAAAGAGGTGACGTTCACCTCTTGATTCGTTTTCGAATATCGATATTACTTCAAGTTGACCTTTCCTCCAGCAGCTTCGATCTTCTTCTTCATTTCGTCTGCCTCAGCCTTGGCAACACCTTTCTTGATGACTGCCGGAGCCTTGTCGACGAGGTCCTTGGCTTCACCGAGACCAAGCTGGGTGAGTTCACGAACAACTTTGATGATGGCGATCTTCTGAGCACCTGCATCAGCGAGCTCGACGTCGTAGGATGACTTCTCCTCAGCAGGAGCAGCGGCAGCGGCAGCTGGAGCTGCAGCAGCGGCAGGAGCAGCAGCGGAAATGCCGTATTGCTTCTCCATGAATTTCACTACGTTGTTGAGCTGAATGACGTTGAGCTTCTCGAGGGCGTCGATGACAGCTTGTTCCTCTTTAGCGAGAGTGACGGAATCTGACATGGTATAAGGGGGAAAAAAGAAAGAAGTGAAAAATGAAAAGTTTTAGACAGTTGGTGCGGCTGGCTCGGCCGGTGCAGTAGAAGGTTCCGGAGTTGGTTCTGGAGTAGGTGCGGCTGATACGGCAGCAGCTGGAGCGGCAGTCTCTTTCTTCTTTGCAATCTCACTGAGAGCACGAGCAAAGCCGGTGAGCGGGCTTCCGATAGCGGAAGCAAACTGGGTGAGTGGCGCGTTACACATGGACATAAACATGCCGATGAGTTGCAGCTTGGACGGGATTGTCGCCATCGATGATGCGTCCTCAGCGGAAAGAACCTTACCGTCAAAGATACCTCCGACAAGTTTGATCTGAGGATGGTCTTTACCAAACTTGTGCGTAATAGCGGCACCGGCCGTAGGTTCCTTGAAGCTGAAGATACATGCAACACCACCGGGGATAAGACTGTCTTCAATCTCCGGAGCATTAGCGTTTTTGGCGGCGATCTGGATGAGAGACTTCTTAGCGACTTGCATCTCAGCCTCTTCTTTACGGAGGTGAGAGCGCAGTGTCGTGATGTCTGCGACCGTCAGACCGAGGTAATGGGTGAAGATCACCGAGGAGGCGTTCTTCATCTTGTCAGTCAGAACTTTAACCTGGTCTTCTTTCTGGGTGCGGGTGAGAGCCATGGACGAAGTGGAAGTTGACCCCAATTCGCTCCTGAGGGAGCTTCGCGGGGTAGAAGTGAAATTGGCAAAGTTACAAAAAAAGCTGATCTCTTGCCCGGGAGACCAGCGAGGAACACGGCACGATTCACCAAGCCGGGGCCGGATGAGCGCTGCTGTATTCCTCGGGAGGGTTTACCGTAAGCCTAGGGCCTACTACCTCCGGTCTTCGGACAAGCGCAAATATAATCGACTTGGCTTCGAATGTCAACAGATCTTACGTAAGATTCTTTTCTGCGTCCGTTTTTGAGTGTCTGCTTGTGATATACTCGGTCTCTCCTATGGACAGTCTCGTGACCGCTACCGGGAGAAAATCTCTCGAAATCATCCGAGATCTGGTACCAGGCGTGGACGAGCGCCGTATTTCTAAAGCGCTGAACTATGCTGCATCGTTATACGGTAACCACGCGATGGATCTGTTGCCGGAGATTACGCTGTATGCTCACGCAGTTCAGACCGCCGAGTTCCTAGCGGAGTTTTGTCCTGATGAAGACGCGATTGTCGCCGCTATTCTGCAGCATGCACTTTCCGTGCCCGATGCATCGATCGCCGATATTGGTAAAGAATTCGGCCGGCCGGTGCGCGATATCGTCAGTCGGATTCATCTTCTCTCGCATCTGTATACGACTGACTGGCGTAAATCAGTCGATGATATGAAGATCATGCTTGTCTCGGTTGCCGATGACGTACGAGTGCTTTTGACTGCGCTCTCTGTAGCGTGTGTTCTTCTGGAACAGCTTGAACACGTAAAGTCCCAGTACCGCATGCGGCTCTGCAGGCACTCCTTGCAGCTTTTCGCTCCGGTTGCGGCGCGTCTTGGTATCTATGCACTCAAATATCGTCTCGAAAAATCAGCATTTCCGGAGTGCTATCCGACTGACGCGCAGCACATCGGCACTCAGCTCAAGCGTCTACACTCGGAGCACGGACAGTTTTTGGAACGAACGGCCGAAAAGTTGAAGATCTTTCTCAAAGAGCAGGGGATCGACGCTGAGGTGATGGCTCGTCAAAAACAGTCGTATAGCATTTTTCAGAAAATGCACATGAAGAGCGTCACTGCGATCGAGAAGATTACGGATCTCTTCGCGATTCGCGTGGTCGTCAAAACGATACCTGACTGTTATCAGGCGCTCGGGCTTCTGCATCAGCGCGCAACGCCGATCTCACACCGGTTCAAAGATTATATTTCGTTCCCAAAGCCGAACGGCTATCAGTCGCTTCACACGTGCTTGATGGGCCTCCCCGATGCGCCGAAGGATCAGATGGTGGAAGTACAGATTCGTACGGCCGAGATGCACCGTGAAGCGGAGTATGGCATCGCCGCACATTGGTCGTATAAAGAGGGTGGGCGTGGCAGCATGGTGATGAATTCCGTGAAACAGATGGAACTGACGGATGTGCTACTGAAACAACAGTCTGTGGATGATCCGGTCCGCGCGGGAGAAAACATGACGCTCGTGAACCATATCTATGTTCTGACTCCTCGCGGTGACATCATCGAACTTCCGGAGGGTGGCACTCCGCTTGATTTTGCGTTTAATTTGCATACCGATCTTGGACTCCGATTTAAATCTGCTCGCGTCAATGGCGCGATCGTGCCGATTTCCTACAAGCTGGAAAATGGCGACGTCGTTGAGATTATTGCGAATAAACATCCGCGTCCCACGTTGCAGTGGTTGGAAGAACTGGTGACGCCATCGGGACGGTCAAAGCTCAAGAACTATTTTTTCTCGCATAATCGCGCTGATTTTTTGACGAGTGGTAGAGACATGGTCAATGCGGAACTGAAAACCCGAGGTCAGCCGCCGCTCGATAATGAGATGTCGATCATCGCGAAAATCGACGGTAAGACGATTCCACAGAAGGAGCGTGAAGACTTGTTGGTAAAAGTGGGCATGGGCTCCATTCGTACATCATCAATTTTGCGTCACGTTTCTCCGCGCCCACCGCAGACAAAAGCCCGCACGAAAACTGTTGCTGCGAAAAAAGACAGAGTTGGGATCGAAGGCCAAGCTTTGACCATGCCGTACCGTTTTGCAAAGTGTTGCGGGCCGGACACTGCAATCCCGAAGCCCGAAAAAATCGTTGGCATTGTGACGAGAGCAGGGATTATCTGCGTGCATCGGGAAGGATGCGGTATGACGAAGTCCGCAAATGCGGAACGGAAACTGAAGATGTTTTGGAAGGTGTAGGAAGTGAGGAGCGGAAGATCGATATCTTTCGCGATTATCAGTGGGTGGAAAGTAAAAACTGGGCAATTTTAACTTTTTTCAAAAAGATGTCGAAAGAAAGCTTCTCGTCCCTGCAAGAAATCTCTGGTCACCGTAAAATTCTCGGTTTCTTCATACGCCACTTCTCGTAGTCCTTCTTTTGTAAAGTGAAGAATCGTAGCACCCGGATAACTGAGAATGATCGGTGAGTGAGTTGCGATGATGAATTGTGATTCACCGCTGACGATAAGTTGATGGAGGAGGAATAAAAATGTCAGTTGGCGGGTGGGGGAGAGAGCTGCCTCAGGCTCATCCAGCATGAAGAGTCCTTTCTTAAATCTATTTTTCATCAGAGCCATAAAGGACTCGCCATGCGACTGTTCATGTAATGATTTACCACCGTATGGTCCGTGAAAATCTCTACCAGTCTCACGTTCCCATTCCTCAAGAAACGAAGCAAAATTGAAAAAACTTTCAGCTCGCAGAAAAAAACCGTCAAAAACCTTTTGTTTCCAAGAAAAAATTAAATGATCGTGCAATTCAGATTCGCTCTTTCTTTGTTGGTTTTGGGTATTCTTTGAACCGCCTCCAGGGTTGAAGCCGCTGCCAATGGCAATAGCTTCAAGAAGAGTGGATTTGCCACTACCATTTTCACCGACAAAGAACGTCACAGGTGAACGAAAAGAAAGTTGGATATCGCCTCCTTTGAGTGCGGGAATATTGAATGGGAACTGATGAATATCCCGCTCCTTTTCCTTGGGGCGAATGTCTCGTAAATATGGGACGGATTTTTCCATACGAGTATTCTATCGTATCGGTGCAGCCTCTACTGCATTTTGCATGTTCTAGGGCAGAAACAGGGGAGAGAGTATCTAGCCGCGGTTCTTATAAGAAGTAGCGCTCGGAGTGCGGCTATAAAATAAACGCTCACTACCCATCACCAGCGAAAAGGCTGCTGACTTCCTCCGCCTCACCCCCTAACCCCCCCCTCCCGCTGAGGCTGGGGAGAAGGGGGACGCTCTACTTTTCTTTATGATTTTCAATACATACATATCCCAAGCTATATCCTATCTTTATTATGGTTCCTTTCTCCCCCATCGGGAGAAAGGTGGCGCATCAGCGCCGGAATGAGGCGGCGGGCGGGGGTAGTGAGCGGTTACCTCCCGTGAGTGGGAGTTCTTCTAGCCTCCCAGTGGAAACTGAAGGTGTTTTGGAAGGTGTGAAAGTTTAAGCCGCCATCTTCTTTGGTTCCTCATCCTCCACCATCTGCTTCACTAATGCCTGCATCTTGAGGTCAAACTTGATCTGTTCATAAACAGACCCACCTGGTTGCAGTTCTGCCTCCGGAATCGAATGGCCATTTTTCTCTTCATGTTCTTTTGCTGATTTCAGGTTCTGTTCCAGAGCTTTATCATCTGGTTCGATCTTCAGTTTGGTTGCCAGTTCCTGCATTCCGAAGCGGAGAACGATGCGGCTGCTTGCGATCTGTTTCATCTCATCAATGACTGACTTTGCATCTTTACCGGTGGCCTTGAGCCAGTCATCCATGGACATCTTCTGTTGTTCCAAACGCTGATGCAGATCTTGGACCATATCTTGTACTTCGGCATCCAAGAGCTCAGGAGCTACGTCTACTTGTGTTGCCGCTTTAACTTTTTCATATAAATCTTCCTCACGGCGTTTCATCTCTTCGGACTTCTTGCGATCCAGCATCATTTTCTTGACGTCTTTCCGGAACAAATCCGGTGTCATGTCTGTGCCCAGACGAGTCTTCAAATATTCTTGCGTTAGCTCCGGCAGCTTTACTTCATTGACGCCTTTTGCGGTGATTTCTATTGTAATTTTTTCTCCACGGATACCTGGAATATCATGCTCTTTCGGGAACGTCACATCGGCTGTTTTCTTGTCATTTTTCTTCATGCCGAGCACGTGAGTTTCTAACTGCGGCAAAAGATCTTCTGAGCCGATCATCAAGCTGTAGTGCCCGATGGTCAGTTCGTCGACCTGCTTCTCTTTCTTCTTGGCTGACATCGACAGATGCACGAGATCACCCTGCTTTGCCTGACGATCCACAGGAGTTTCTTGACGGTCCTGCATGAGGATTTTTTTGATGAACGTTTCGACTTCGGCATCGGTTGTTTCGGTGAATGTTTTCTTTTCGACGTTGATGGAATCTGGCTTCTTGAGGTTCACTGCTGGACGCTCAACAAACACCAAAGAAATCGTGAGCGGCTTCGAGCTCGTGACGCTGGCAGCTGGACGTAGGATTGGCTTAGCGCCACTTTTTTCCAGCGCTTCCTTCAGGACTTTCGGTAGCAGCGCACGGACAGTCTCTTCCGTCAGTCTCTCCTCACCGACGCGGTTTCTGACCATATCAGCCGGAGCTTTGCCGACGCGGAATCCTTTGATTTCTACACGCTCAGCAAGCAGTGCCACGGCAATATTTTCGGCATTCTGACGTTCATCATCCGTGATGACCGTGAGAGTGCGAATACGGGACTGAGGTAGTTTCTCGATTGTGGTTTCCATAGAGAGGGCAGGAGACTAATGGTGTTTTTGACGTTTGTTCCAGTACACCAAGAGCGGAGTAGCGACGAAGACGGACGAGTATGTGCCAAGCAAGATACCGACGATGAGTGTCAGGACGAACCATTTGATCGACTCGCTACCAAGGACGAACAAAGATGTCAGCATGATAAGCGTTGAGCCGCTGGTGTAGCACGACCGTTTCCATGTTTGGTTGACCGAACGGTTGGCAATCGTCGCAAAGTCCTCTTTGCGCTCTTGGGTGAAGACGTTATCGCGAATACGGTCAAAGATAATAATAGTGTCATTGACGGAGTAACCGAGGATTGTCAGTAGTGCCGTAATAAACAGCGTGTCAGCCTCGAAATTCGTGAATCTGCCGAGGATCACAAAGACGCCAACGGTGACCATGACGTCATGGAGCAGTGTTGCGACAGCCACAACGCCAAATTTCCATGGGCTGTAGCGGCGTGGGATTTTGCGGAACGCGAATGCGAGATACACGATGATGCCGAGTGATGCGACGAGGAGCGCATAGATAGCGCGGGTTTTTAGTGCACTGCCGACAGTCGGACCGATGGTGGTGTACTGAACCTCTGTGACCTCGCCAAGTGTGCTCTTGAGGTGCGCAAGCAGAGCATTGTGCGTCTTGTCATCAATGCCTTTCATTCGTACGAGAAAATGACCGTTTTGCATCCGGTTCACGGTCGGAAGAAGATCCGTGCCCTGGAATGATGTGAAGGCGGCAGCAATCTCTTCTTGGGTTTTACCCTCTGATGCTGCGATCTCCGTGCGGGTGCCTCCCGTGAACTCAATGGAGTAATGCAAGCCCGGGACAATCAGAAGCACGATGCTGACAAGTGTCGCGACCGTAGAAATTACGAAGAAGTATTTGGCCGGACGGAGAAAATCAAAGTTTTTCATAGGAGAGTTGTGAGGGCGGAACCCAGGGACACAGAAGAGTAGCGCTGCTTCAATTGATTTGCCAGTCCACAATGATTCCATTCGGGATTGTGGATACTTTCCATACAAGACGTGAAGGGAAAGTGCCGAAAAACGCTTCTACTGTTTCTCGGATGGATCCGAGAAATGGCATGTGAGCCTTAGCTATACTTGCAAACCATGTCATATCTGCGCTGCCCGTACTAACGCCACTACTCGGCATGCCCGCATCAGCATCAATCATGCTCTTTATAAGTTGTTCGTTATTTCCGAGGATGTATTTGCGGGCTTTTTGTGCAGTCATGAGTGATAACTCAGCTCCGCTGCCTTGTGGTACATCCAAAATCCAGTTCTTATAGTCTCTCGATGCTGTGTTCTCTGCTACCTGCTTCGCAGTGACATCTGTGCGGGTATATTCTTTTTCAAAAAATTCTTTTGTTCTGATAATTCCTTCTGTTTGGAGAGACAATATGCTTGTTTTCCATTGATCAAAGACTTTTGCGCTTGTTGCAGTACCTGATAGTGCAAACAACAGAGCATCAGCATCTCCCTGCTTGATGATGATTGTAAAAGGTCCTGTGAGTAGATCATCCGCCAATCCATTCACATCAGTTGATCCAGTGAGTTTTTGCAGCTGAGCTTTCAGAATGCCCGTCATTCCCTCTAACAGTGCAGGGTCTTTCGCTGTAAACTCCGTACCGAAGTTTTGCAGGACGGCTGCAGGTTCGGATAGGGAGATTCCTAAGAGAGGTAGGGGATGAGTATTCGGGATCTCGCCCGCATTCCCGTGAAGTGGTTTTGTTTGTCCGATCAACGATAACCGTCCGCGGCCGACTGCATCAAACTGAATCAATCCTTCTGAATATGATGAGAGGGCTGCTTGCACCAATAGCGCACTCTCAGACTCCGGAAGAGGGATAGCTGCTGTATCGAACCATGCAAATGACGCAGTTGGTTCTGATACGGACTTAAAAAGCGGCGTAGATGCCAGTGATTGGCGACGCTCGGTGAGCGGAAGAAGCGATACGTCAGTTTTAGAAGCCTGCATCACATGTGTTCCTTTCGTAGTATTCACGCTGTCCAGAATCCAAGCCGTTTCTCCTGAGCCAGTTTGGATGAGTGCGAATTCATAACGATCCGCTACCGCAATATCTACTTCCTTTGGCGCTCCAATACTCAGAATGTTTTGATAACGATGCAAAGCACCGAAGAGAATTGCACGATCAGGAGTGGATACATACAGAATGCTGTGAGTGGCATCGATTCGGTCAGCGAGATGTAATGTGTCAGGGTTTACTTTTAGACTGAGGAAGATGCCCGCGATAGTAGCGAGTGCAATCGCAAGACCGATCAAAGCGGCCAATGCGATACGGAATTTTTGCAGGAAACGTAGGAGCATGTGCGCACTATAGCACCCGTTTACATCAGCGGGCTTCGAATACATTAATTATACAACAACACATTATTCTGAATCTGCCAGTGCATTATCTTGTGTAATTTCTTAAGCCGACTACAATGACATGATTTCTTTCAAACATAAAAGAAATCACTACACAAACACACAAGCCCCGGACGCGGGGCATAAAAATAAACAAGATCTTTCACACCACTGTTAATAAGAGGAGAGGGTGATGTCCATCACTGCATGGATACCACCCTCTCTACTCTGCGATGACGCCCTTTGGATATGAGAGAGTTCTGGGGGGTGCCACCTTTCTCCCCAGTGTTCTCCCGGAGCCTTTTGGCACCGCGTGATGAACCGGTCCGGGGACTTCGTCAGGTCACGAGGAGAAACAAGAGACCATAGCAAGGTAGAGTTATACGGGGCTCCTCCCCCATGTTATCCTTCCGATCGAAGGCTCAGCGAACGTTTTCCACAATTCATTCGTTGATAGCCGAGGAGGCGAAAACAAATACAAAAAGACCGCTCGCCGGTCTTTTTGTTTATATGCCTGAAAATAGACCTTACCTTTCGATTTCTCCAATACAGCCCTCACTCTGTCGCTGATGCGACATCTCTCTCCGGCGTTCCGGAGAGAGAAATGTCCGTAATCAGAGTTTGTGATCTGTGAAGCAGAGCTTCCTTCTCCATATCGATGGAGAAGGATTGAGGATGAGGGCTGATGCACAAGCTTGGCAGCGTTATTGGTAAAGCAAAATTTAATTACGTGATTTGTTATCGTAAGGTTGCGGTGCTAAGAATAGAGTCGAAGTATTATGAATAAATGGAACATTCCAGATTGGCTAGAAAAGGAGGTTAGAAATAGGGACAAGCATTGTATTTACTGCAACGTTCTTTTTGAGGAAAACAATACATTTCGAAAATCGATGCCGACTTGGGAGCACATTATTAATGATGCCAAGATCGTGACAATCGATAATATCGCTCTCTGTTGCTGTTCCTGTAACGCAAGCAAGGGTGCGAAAAAGCTAATATTTTGGTTACATTCAAGTTATTGTATTAGAAATAATATTACCACTGAAACAGTTGCTGATGTTGCAAGACGGGCACTTGTTCAAGCATCAAAAGAAGCAAATAACTTTATTCACTAAGCGGCTGGAAATTGCTTCACACCCCTTATGCAGGAGATCCGACCTGTTACAATCACAAGCATGGACAATGCAAGATCTCGATATGATTTTCGAAAGCTGCAACTGAAAAGAGAGTTACGTAAGAATCAAACCCCTGCCGAACGTGTCTTATGGGAAGCGTTGCGCAATAGAAAATTGAACGGAATGAAATGGCGCAGACAAGCGAATATTGATATTTTCATCGCAGATTTTCTCTGTCCGGAACACCGGCTGATTATCGAAGTGGATGGTGGGATACACGATGATCAACAAGAGCGTGATTCTCTGCGAACGGAAGTGATTGGAGATCATGATTACACAGTGATTCGTTTTAAAAATGAGGAGATTCTTCACAGATTGCCAGATGTATTGCAGCGCATTACAGCCCTCACCTCCCAACCTCTTCTGCAACGATCTGGAGAGAAGGGGGTCTGAATTTCTCTGATTACGGACATTTCTCTCTCCATATCGATGGAGAGAGATGTCCCGCGCGTGCGGGACAGAGTGAGGGCTGTATATCGAAGGAGAGTTACTTTCTACTCCACCAAAACGAGATGAGTCCTATAACTATCAACACAGCTGCAAGAAAACCGTATGCAATTACTGCTTGTTCAGTATAAGAAACCCCGTTCACGGAATCAAAGTATCTTCCCTCGTCATTGTATGGCAACAATGAGCGTTTTATGGAAAACCACGTCATACCTGCCCCTGCAATGAGGAAGATGATCGATGAGAGAAGTGATACTTTTTTCATAATATAAAAATAAATTCATTTATTGCACTAACCCCGCCTTCCGTATCGCCTCTTGCACCGACGCTGCATCTTTACTTTTTGGATCAATCTTGAGGGCTGATTCGATGTATTTCTGTGCATCCTCAGGGAGGCCGGCTGCGAGGGCGGCTTTGGCGGTTAAGGTCAGAGCATCGGCATCGTCTGGATATTTTTGCAGTGCTGTTTTTGCGAGTGCGAGAGCATCAAGACTGCGGTTTGGTATGCCTATTGCAAGGTCAATGTAACGTTTGAAGGAATCGAGGTCACCGTCTTTGCTCTCTGCGATCAGCTTATATTGTTCCAGCGCCAGGTCCGTATTGCCGAGTTCTCGCGCATAATCAGCCAGCAGTTCGCGTGCGTCGCGCTCGGGCTCAAAGCCATTGAGAATTGCGTACTGTAGAAATGTCACCGCGTTTTGGGGGTCGCCGAGTGCGGCGTGAGTACGTGCCAGAAAATACTGAATCTCGGCTTTGGCTGGATCTAATGAATACGCTTGTTCCAGTGATGCCAGAGCTTCTTTTGTGCGTTCGGTCGTAAATTCACAGAAGCCTTGTACGATCCACGCATCACGGTACCTCGGCTCCGCTGCAATCACCGGAGCGGTGAGTACGAGCGCTGTTTCACATTCGTTTACTTGCGCTAACGCGCGTGCGAGTAATGTCGCTAAGTGTGTTGCTTGCCCCTCCGGGAAGAGCGCGAATTCATTATACGCTTCCAGGATCACCGCTGCGGTTCCTCGGATGGCGGGGTCGCCACTTTCAGTAGCTTTTAGAAGATACTGTTTCGCTTTTTCATGATCAGCCTGCACAATCGATACAAGTGCCAGTCCGTACATTGCTTGTGGTGAATCCGGCTTACGATTGAAGATCGAGATCGCAGTCGATGTGTCACCTTTGCGGAGTGATAGAATTCCTTCCAGCAACATGACATCGTCCGAGTCTTTGTTCTCGCGCTTCAATGTGTCGATCGTTATGCCGGCACCATCATAATCACGCCGTTGGAGCTGGATGGACGCAAGTTTTTTCAGTGCCGGTGTGCCGCCACCTGATTCCACACTCTGTGCGTACTCATTCTGCGCCAGTTTCCACTCGCCCTTGAGTTCAAATATCTCACCCTGCCGCAGTTCCATCAGCGCCTGAGATTGCATAGCGCTATCAGGAGTGATGCGTGGTTTTCCTGGTAGAATTCTCTGTAATAACGTTGGTGTCGTGTTTGCCTTGAATGAGCTCTCAATGGTTGATACCGACTGTTTGATTTGCCACAAAAACAGTCCACCGACACTCAGGCCGATTGCGAGTGCAAGGAGAAGTGGAAGGTAGATGCGGGGCGGGATCTTCACGGGAGCAGAGAATATCATGCGGAGGGCAGAAAGAAGAAATTGAGCGCTCGGTTTTTTTGTAGAGACGCAAAATCTTGCGTCTCTACAAAAAAACCTGTCACGGTGAGGAGCACCGCAGTTGAGCCTGTCCTGAGCTTTTACCGAAGGATCTCGAACCGTGACTACTCATCCGAGATCGGACTCAGTTCACCGTCATCACTCTTCTTCTTGCGAACGGTCTTCTTTGGAGTTTTTGGTTCTTCGCCTAAAACTGCAATTCTAGCCGCTGCTTCGGAGAGGTGGCGGGGGATGACGGCCTCGATGGCGCCCCAGTTGGCGGTATCAGATTTTGGAATGAGAATCGTCACTTGGTCACCGACTTCGGCGCGGTAGAACGTGATGGACGCAAGCAAAATGCGGTACGCCTTTCCTTCGTTCAGTACTTTGTATTGACCATCTTCCTGAATGAGCACACCGATGACCGTACGTCTCTCAATAGGGGCGATCTGTTTATACATAAATTTACCTTCTTCCGTGATCGTCAGTTTCATGCCGTCGCCTTCCACGAGCTTGCTCTTTGAGGCGTAGTTGGCTGGGATGGGATAGGCCTGACCAAGTGAGTCGACCATGTTTTGTCCGTCAAATACGCCTTCGACGATCTTCGCCGCAGCACCGCCGTACGCACTCATGCCCAGTGAACTCGCCTTGGATGTATGCCTCTCGCGGGACGTATCAGAGACACCGGTGAGCTCACGCAGCATACTATCTGCTGTCTTGAGGGCTGACATCGCGGAGTCGATAAGTTCTTGAACGGAGAGAAGTTTGTCGTCGGACATGAGATTGGTTGGGATATAAATGAGAACGGTCGTCAGGAAATCTCAGAGACAGAAAGCGGATGATTATGGAGCCGGTCGCGCATTTGGTGTTCTGTGAGAAGTCCCGCTTGGGCGCCAATGGCACCGACGACACTTGCAGCATTTAGTGTACCAGCGATGAGCACATTTGGCAACGACTCTCCGGCCGCAAGAGCCCATGTCGCACCGGTGCCAAATGCGTCTCCGGCGCCCGTTGTATCAATGACTTTTGTATCTGGCAGTACCGGACAGTGATAAATTTTTACTCCGTCCGTAGCCAGAGTTCCGTTTTTACCGTCGGTAATGCACACATACTTGGCGCCAGTGGCACTGAGAATTTTGAGTGCCTGTTCGGGCGTTTCTGCGCCACTGAATTTCAGTGCCTCTTCTTTATTGAGAAGCAAAAGGTTTGTCAGTTTCAGAAGTTGTTTCTTGTCCGGAGCTTCGATGCCGGCTTGGATCTGAGGGCCACCGGGGTTCCATGTCAGGTGGACGTCAGGGTGCTTCAGAATCGTATGCGTGATGTCGTCTTCGATCATGCACGAGGCATCACAGAGATGATTCAGGTACACAATGTCTGCGTGTGCGATCGCATCTTTATCGAATGTCGTATCATGTAGGTGTTCGTTGACGCCCGGTGTGTAGAGGATCGTTCGTTCACCGCTCGCGAGCGACAGAATGATCGAAAAGCTACTTGTTTCGTTTTCTACAACTGTGGCTGACGCCGTATTCACACCTTCTTTTTTCATAGTTTCAAGCAGCTTGTCGCCCCATTGGTCTGAACCGACAACACCACAGAATTTGGCATCGAGTCCGAGCCTGGAAAGTCCGATGGACGTATTGCACGCACCTCCGCCACAGGTTTCAATAACGCGATCAATCCTGAGTTTTCCTCCGGCTGCGAGCACGATATTGTCTTCATGCTTCTGCGCATTACTATTATTCATCGTCAAAAAAAGATCATATGTCGCACCTCCTATAGAGAGAGAGGACTTGGGATGTGCGGGAGTGGGAGACATGATCAGGAATGGTAACGTTCCTGCATCAAGGAGAGGAACTGCTCAGTCAGTTTGCGCTGCTTCACGTGGCTTCTCCAGAAAAAGCCAGTGATGACCGCGATCAGAAATAGTACCGCTCCGGCCATCGATGGAATGCCGCTACTTGGTGTACTTGGAACATGTGGAACCGACGGTGGGTTGAGGTCTGCGCCTTGGTGCAAGTTGGGTGGCACCGGATCATCCGTGCCCGGTGTAAAGCCGTCGCCATTCGGCGTGCCGCTCGTGAGTGCTGCAAGTTCATCCTTTTTGTCGCCAGTGACTGTGACAGGAATGAGGTTCAGTTCGTACGTGATGCCGTTTAAGAGATCCCGAAGCATGAACGAGTTTGCTTGTCCGTTGATCGTGCGTTTTTCGGTATAGATACCTGGCTCAGTACCGTATTCCAATATGTAGTGATCAAGTGGCAGATCCTTCAGTGTCGTCCATTCAAGCAGCAAACTGTCTTGGCCTGGCTTTGCCGTGAAATACATGCCGGTTGGAGAAGCAGTGACGGGATCACTTTTTTCAGCACTTTCCTCACCATTCGGGCTGATAGCCGTGAGTGAGAATTGGTATGTCTCGCCGAGCGGAAGATCTTGGATCACTGCTGAGGTCACAGGTTTTTTTGTCGAAATGCTGTACAGATAATTCGTTGGGTCATTCTCCGTAGCGATATAGATTTTATATTCGGCGATCGGAACGGTATCAATTTCATTCCATGAGAGTGCCACCTGATGCGGCAGACTTTCCGCTGTCACGCCGGTGACGACTGGCATCAAGCTTGGCTTCACTGTCCACTTGGTCAGCATGGTTGACGCATTTCCGACGGAGTCCGTTGCGGTGATCTTAATGTCGTAGATGCCGGTGACTTTTGGAGCCGTGAGAGATGATGTATACGAACCACCTGTTTCCATTTCAGCGAATGTGACTGATGTGCCATCGAGATCAGCTGTGACGGATGCTAGTCCCGGTTCGGACTTCACGGTGATCGTCGCAGGTTGTTCCGTTTTTCCTTCCGCTGGGTCGATAGTCACAGTGTTGATCTCTGCCCCTTCATTATCGATGATCAGGTGTACCGGCTCAGATTCCATCGTGCCATTTTCGCTCGTTACAAAGAGTGTTATTTCTTTATCGGCTGGATTCAGCGGAACATCGACGCGAAAAACTCCTTCTGCGTCAGTTTCCGTATCCACTGTCATGGCTCCTCCTTTTACCTTCAGGTTTACGAGGCTTGGTGCATTGCCCTGCAGTTTCACCGTTGTTCCCTTTACGTGTGCGCGGTCGAGCGGATCCTTGATGACGATCTGCCCGTTGTTGCCTGATCCGCCATCGCGGCTGACATTGAGTGTGATGGTGCCGCGCACGCTTGGATCAAGCTTGTCATAGACGGTGAAAGTTTGAGATCCCTGTTCTCGTGCCGTGAAGATGAGCGAGAGTGTGCGTTTCCCTTGATGGACGCTTTGCATATCAATGCGTCCGGTATCTGGGCTGTTTGGATCCTCCCCTTTCTTTGGGAGTTCCGCACCTGGGTCCGAGCTTTCGACAATGAGTGTTCCGACGTAGCCACGAACGAGCGAGTTTCCATTCATCGCGCGGACGGTCATGCTAAAGAGTTCATTGGCCTTCACATTTGTGACATTCTGCGGAAGTGAGAGCTCGAAATGGTCGGCGGTTGAGCTTGTGATGTCAGCCGCAATGTCATCGCCGCCGAATGACGCGAGCGATGCACGGAGTGGATTCGTGGATCCGCCTGTGACCGAAACGTCAGCACGGAACTTGAGCTGTTTGGAACTGACGACATCGTAGGGGATCAGGGTCATTGGTCCGGACTCGGTTGCTCGGACCGTCCAGAGCATGCGGCCGTCGTCATCTGTTTCCGAAGAGAGGCCACTGACATCATCAGACGCGCGGCTGCTAATCAGTGCCATTGGTCGGTTTGTGATAGGATTGTCGTATCGGTCCCGCAATATTGCCGTCACTGTCACTGCGTCCTTACCGTTGCCACGAATATTTTTTGGCGAAGCGTTGAACGAAGAATGTCCATCATCGGCGCGGTCGGCGATCACCGTAAATGTTCCAGACGTTCCGGCAGCCGTCACGTCATAGCTTCCGGCGGTCTGTGTGAATTTTGAGGGAATCAGTGTCATGGCGTTTCCGGCACTGTCGAGTGTGATCTGTTGTGTGTACGCAGCACCGGAAGGACCATGAAGAGAGAGCGATGTCGTGTGTGTCTCTGTGCAATTCGATACTGTGATCTGTGTACCGAGGCCGGCCACTGTATCGAGCGCAGAGATAGTACAAGCACCCGAAGCAACAGCAGTGAGCGGTAACTGTCCTAGGACAAGCACGCTGAGTGACACGATGGACAGTCGGTTTTTGTGCATAAATCTGATTATTATAGCAAAAATACCAGATTCTCGCCAATGGTCTCTATACCTCTATCAGTTATTCGTTCTCTCATGTCAATTCCAACTTCTGCCCTTCATTCTGCGCTTATTGATTGCTCGCATACTCGTGTTACCATGATCTCCATGAAACGTCTGATGCTCATGGGTATGGCTGTCATTCTCCTGGCCGGATGTAGTTCCAGTGGCTCAGGCAAGACCACGGTGGCCTGTGAACAACAGTTTTGGAACAGTATGTTTGCCGCGTGTCTACCGAAGGGCTGGCGCGTTTTGTCCACAGAAACTCTTCGTCAGCTTGGCGTTCCGGAAGAAACCGTTGCTGCATTTCAGTTCGAGACGCCGCACGCCGGGCAGTTAGATACTGTCACTGTCACGCGTGAACCACTGTCGACGGATCTCACGACTCCTGAGTACAGTCAGTCCAACTTGCTCGCGGTATCATCACTTCCGGATTACCGGCTTATCGATAAAGAGACGGTCTATATCGACGGCGCAGAATCCGCGTTGCATGTGTTCAGTGCGCGCCCAAGTGCCGACCAGCCAATCCGTCGGTATTACCAGATCTCCGCATCGCAGGAAAAAACCGGTTACACGTTTACCGGATCATTTCCGCTGAGCATTCAGGACACGGAAGCAGATCAGGTGAAATTTATTCTCAAGAATGTGTCGTTTAAAGATCCTGCGACGGTTGAAACGAAATAAGTTCATAAGTTTGCTCGGATGCTAGAGTTTCCTCTGAAATCCAGTAGAATCGTTCTTGTTGGTGCCGTAGCCAAGCAGCCCTTCGACTAAGCTCAGGGCAACTAGCGCGTGTAACTGATACTTCGATCATTTCCTTAGGGTGCCGTAGCCAAGCAGTAAGGCAGGGGACTGCAAATCCCCCATGCGCGAGTGCGATCCTCGCCGGCACCTCCAAATCTGAAGTTGATGCATCGTTGGGGCATTCCTTTCCCTCCATCCTGTATGCAAAAAATCATTGCCACTTGTAAACGCTTTTTCCAGCTTTTTTGGGCTTGGATTATTTCTCATCAACGTATTGTCATAATTTTTGTTGTGATATTGGCGGCCTTTTATTGGTATCAATTAAGACCAATGAGTATTTATAAAGAATGTCATAAATCTGCAATTTCTAGTGCAATTAAGATTGGAAAAGAAAGGGAAGACGTGAAAGAGGGATGGTACTTACGTGATGATTATGAGTCCGAATATCAAGAGTGTCTCAGGTCTAAGGGGCTGCGAGGTGACTGATTCTCATTTGCCCATTTTTTCCTCTTTCTTAATGCAACGTAACATCTATGTCATTGGACTTCTTTCCGCTCTACTTATTGGGTGCGGGAATTCTGGAAATGTGCGATCAGATTTTTTGCCTGAGGATGCTTCTTTAACAGATGAGGAAAGAGTGAAAGCGCCTACTAAAGAGTGTCAGCAAGAAAGTATTGATCTTGAAAAGAAGTGTATTGAAGCCAACATACAACAGCTTTCAATTCTTAACTTAGAGCGGTGCGGAGCTTATCAGGCAAATATGGGTTGTGGTGATAAAGCGCTATTTTCCTCCAGATTATTCCGTAAGGTGAGCTCTGAAAATTTGAGTAACATGGAATCCACAGGTTCATCCTTAAACAATAACTTTTTTATTGCGAAGGAACAACGATGCGATTCAACGCCTATTGGTCAACTAACGATAAAAGAGTTACAGGCATGTACCAATACACTCGATGCTGTATCTGCGTTCTCGGAAATAGTGGGCACGACCGAGGGAGAATCTGAATCGGAGTGAGACCTTTCAGGCCGCGATGATGCCATGAACTATGTACCGCGGCTTGGAAAGCCGCGCTGATCAAATATAGAGAAAAGCCTTGCCTCTTTACGGCAAAAACGAGTACACTTCTTGAAATCCCATGACTCCTGCTAAGAAACCAGCGGCTGGCGCTTCACGTAATCCAAAGCGGGATGTTTCCCGCGACCCCAAGGATTACTGCATCGCCACCATCGGCAGCCACAGCGCACTTCAGATCCTGAAAGGCGCACGTGATGAAGGCGTGCCAAATCTTGCGATTTGTAAGCGAGGTACGGAAGGTGTCTATAAGAGCTTCGGTGTTGCTGATGAAATCTTGATCGTCGATGACTGGAGCGAGTGGGACAAAAAAGTAGAGCCGGAGTTACTGAAGAGAAATGCAATTATTATTCCGCATGGATCCTTCATCTCGAACATGGGTCATGCCAAGGTCCAAAACATGAAGGCGATGTACTACGGAACCAAAGAAATTCTGGAATGGGAAAGCAACAGAACCATGGAGAGAAAATGGCTTCTGGATGCGGATATTCTTATGCCTCGCGTTTTTGAGAAGCCAGAAGATATCGACTGTCCGGTGATCGTAAAATTTCATGGCGCTGGCGGTGGGTTTGGCTACTTCGTCGTTCGGAATGCCGAGCAATTTTATGAAGTAAAGAACCGCAAGTACCCAGAAGAGAATGATTTTACGATTCAGGAATACATCATCGGTGTGCCGCTCTACATTCACTACTTCTTTTCACCGATCATTGGCGAGCTTGAGATCATGAGTTTTGATAAACGCTACGAATCGAATGCTGACTCCATCGGACGCATCAAGGCCGAAGACCAGTTAGCGGCAAAAATTCACACCAGCTATACGATCGTTGGGAATATTCCGATTGTGGTTCGTGAATCTATGCTTCCTGAATTCTTTGCGATGGGCGAGCGAGTCATCGCGGCCAGCCGCAGGCTTCATAACACGACAACCGGCGGGAAGCTTACGAAAGGACTTTTTGGACCGTTTTGTTTGGAGACGATCGTCACGCGCAAACTGCAGACATTCGTGTTTGAGATCAGCGCGCGCATCGTCGCAGGTACGAATCCGTTCATCGAAGGCTCGCCATATACTGCTCTGAAGTACGATGTACCCATGAGCACCGGCCGACGCATTGCGAGGGATATCAAGCAAGCGATAGAAGGAGGCAAGTTAGAGAAAGTACTGGGGTAAGCAGAACACTGACGCAGTATCTAACCTATGGACATCTCTTCTCTCCTCAAAGGCTATGACCAATCCAAGCTCACAGTTGGCGTGCTCGGTGGACACAGCGCACTGGATGTCTGTCACGGAGCAAAGCAGTTTGGTTTTACTACTGTTGCAGTTGCACGAAAAGGTAGAGAGAAGACGTACGCGAAGTACTTAAAAACTCGTGAAGACCGAGGCTGCGTTGATGACTGCATTGTGGTTGATCAGTTTCAGGACGTACTTCATGAAGATGTTCAAGAGAAGCTCAGAAAAATGAATACAATTTTTGTTCATAATCGTTATTTCTGGACGTATTTCGATGATTTTTCCAAAGTAGAGAATAACTTTCAGATTCCGATCTTCGGATCACGGACTCTTCTGAAATTAGAAGAGCGAGATCAAAAATTTAATCAGTACGATCTTCTGAAAAAAGCTGGCATTCGTATACCGAAGATATTCAAAAGCGCTAACGATATTGATAGGCCGGTTCTGGTGAAAGCTGCGGAGGCGGCTAGGGGATATGAACGTGCTTTTTTTCTCGCTACGAGTTCTAAGACTTATGAAGCAACGGGGCTAGCACTTGAGAAAGAAGGTAAAGTGACAAATAAGTGGAGAGAAGCAACAATTGAAGAATTTGTTGTTGGGGCTCCGGTGAACTTTAATTTCTTCTTTTCGCCGTTGACGGGTGAGCTGGAACTGCTCGGTACAGACACGCGTCGCCAGACGAACCTTGATGGTTTCCTGAGAATGACTGCTGAACAGCAAATTGCAGTCGGTAAAAATATTCCACTCAAGATGATCGAGACTGGCCACATCGCCTGCACAGTGAAAGAATCTATCCTCGAAAAGGCTTTTGATCTGGGTGAAAAATTCGTCGCTGCGTGTAAGACATTACCAAAAGACTTGGATCCAAGCGGCCCCACTACGCCCTCTGGGCTTCGCGGGGCGGGGAAAGGCATCATCGGTCCTTTTGCGCTACAAGGAGCGGTTGTTGCCGAAGAGGGGAAAGAAGACATCGTCATTTTTGACGTCTCGCTACGAATTCCCGGCTCACCCGGCACTGCGGCGACTCCGTACTCCGGCTATTTGTATGGCGACTCGATGAGCGTAGGTGAACGCGTTGGTCTGGAAATCAGAAACGCCGTCGACGAGCAGCGTCTGGAGGAAATTCTGACCTAACGTTTTACCACGTGTGGATCTTGCCGCCTTGGTCGGTGCACTGGTTATACGTGCTTTGGCATTCAGCTTTGGCTGCAGCGCAGGCCTGGCAAGGCTTCGTTTTGTTGTCATTCCCAGAAGCCTCGGCACACGCTTGGCAGTCCGCCTGACTTTCAGCTGTTTTTTTCATACATCCCTCTAAATCACTATGACATGTCGGCACTGAAGCACTCGCCGCCAGATGAATTTTTTCTCTCGTATGTGCAAACATGAGTGCGCTTGCCAAGGACACGGTGCCAATCATCAGAATAGATAACGAAAAGTGGGCTTAATGGAAGTTTTTGGGGGCTACTTTCCTCGTAAAAGCTCCTGAATCAACTTTTGTTTGCGATCAATTCTGAGTCCTGGATGGACGTTGATTTTCTTCTTGAGATGGGTGAAGGAACCTTCGAGAGAATTGGTGGTATTTGGCAT
>CALRGQ010000008.1 GCA_943357915.1 Candidatus Peribacteria bacterium | reverse complement strand
CCTTCCCCTAATGATAGGAAAGAGAGCGACGCTGATATATTTTCTCAGTGTGTTCAATTTCGCAGTCTACAAAACGGCATTTCTGAAAAGACGATTCGAGAGAAAGCAAAGAATGATCGGCCAGAGATTAAAATTCTTGCTCGCCATTTAGAAGGTTCAACGATTCTCAATAATATGTATGGAGGCAGAGCAATTTCTAAAGCATTCGACGACTTAACAAGGGATCGTATAAAGCAGTCTCTTGACTCCAATCCGCATGTTACGTTCTGTGCTATTTTTGCGGGTTCAGCACATATTCCTGTTGTATTAGAGAGTGTCGAATCATTCATTCAACAGTAAACAAGCTATCAAACATCCTGTGCAATGTCTCTGCCAGGAGTTTGTGTCTATGAGCACATCCTTTAAGTGGAGCCGACGACCGGAATCGAACCGGTGACCCTAGGTTTACGATACCTATGCTCTACCAGCTGAGCTACGTCGGCGTACTGGTTAACTTGCCTTATTACAGGGGCGTTCTTTCGAGTAAAAGATCGGTCGCGCAGCGCGAATTCTCGGGCAAAACACCGTGTTTGGCAATAGATCAGTTCACTTTCACAGCATGCATCGTTTTTCTCGGGTTATACTCGTTCTATGCAGCTACAAAATGCCATTCGTTGGTCGTGGATCGATGTGCTTACCAAAAAGCGCCTAGAGGCGCTGCGTGAGCTGTTTGGTGATGCTGATGCTGCGATGGAAGTAATCTCGATGGAGCTACTGATGCGGCTGGGGCTGCGCGAGGACAGCGCCATGAAAGCAATGGTTCGTCTGGAAGAGTTCAATGCTGCTGGTTACACCGCCGTTCTGAAGAAAAAAAACATTGCTCTCATCTCGATGGAAGATCCAGAATACCCAGAATCACTACGGGAAGTTCCTGACGCGCCAGTATTTCTGTATGCACGGGGGGACTTCTCGCTTCTCTCTCGTCCATGTATCGCCATCGTTGGCACACGTGAGATGAGCGATTACGGTCGCAGAGTCGTCTCGCATCTTATACCGCCTATCGTGAGTGCTGGTGTCATCACGGTCAGCGGTCTCGCCTATGGCATTGATGCCGAGGTAGCGCGCGAAACACTCAGCTCTGGCGGCAAAACTGTTGCGGTGCTTGGTCATGGCCTTGGGATGATCTACCCCAAGATTCATGAAAAACTCGCAGACCAGATTGTGCTCTCAGGTGGCCTACTTCTTTCAGAGTTCCCGCTCGATACGCAACCCGACAAATTTTCATTTCCGGCTCGGAATCGCATCATCGCTGGGCTTTCGCTTGCGACAGTCGTTGCTGAAGCAGCTATGGACTCCGGTTCCCTCATCACGGCTGATTTGGCACTGGATTACGGCCGTGACGTCTGCGTTGTCCCTGGTGATATTTTCCATGTCGAGTACGCAGGGTGCCACAGTTTGCTCGCGAGGGGAGTCGCTAGGCTTGTGACCTCCGGTGACGATGTGCTGCAGGAAGTTGGCATTATTGGGTCTTCAGCTACCAAAGCGTCATCCTTCACGTCTGAGTCTCTGGAGGAGCAAAGCATATTTGATGCGATGTCATCACTGCCATCCGCACTGGATGACCTCGTGATCAAAACCAAGCTTGATGCCGCTACAGTCAACGGACTACTAACAGTGCTTGAGCTGAAAGGCGTCGTAAAAAATGCTGGCGGTGGACGATGGGTGCGGGCATAGAGATTTGACAACCACAGACAGTGCTTCAGAATGCCGACATTCTTCCCCTCTTTCATGACGCAGGTACTCACGTTTAGTCAGCTTCTTGAGCGCAGTTTTGCCGAAACAAAAAAATTGTTAAAGACGTTTGTGCTCGGCGCACTTATTCTTCTCGCGATTATGATCGTGGCACGAGGCATCGCAGCCGGACTCTTTGCATTGTCCGATGCTACCTTTCTCAAAGACGATCTTGCAATTTTGATCCCCGTAGTTCTAATGGGATTTGTCTTTACACTGATTAGTGCCTTCACACAGACATTGTTTAATATGTTTGCCATTATCGTGGCTGTTGATCGAAAAAACGATCTCAAAGCCGCTATCGTAAAATCGTGTCGCTACTTTTGGAAACTCATACTCGGTGGCATCTGGATCATGTTACGTTCATTTGTCTGGATCGGGCTTTTCGCCTTGCCGTTTCTTATCATAGGAGGAAATAAAGAGAATCTCGGGCTGATTTTAATCGGAGTCCTGATTGCTGTAGCTGCTATGGTTTGTGGTCTCTATTTCCTGCCACGGCTCGCATTCATTAATATTATTCAGCTGAAAGAACACACAGGAGTCCGGAAAAGTGGCGAGCTCAGTTTGAAGTATACGGATGGTTATTGGGGCAAGATCGTCGGCAATAACCTCCTCATGATGCTCTGCGTGATGCTTGCATCGTCCGCTCTTGCCGCTGTGTATGCTTTGGTATTCTTCTCATTGGTTTTTGCATCCGATGCGCTGGGCACTATCGCTACAGTGATTATCGGTATTTCACTCGGCTTGGCAGCTGTTGTGGGTGCATTCGTGTACTTCTGCGGCCTCACACTTTGTATGCAGATGTACATAGTTGAGATCTATGAAACCATGAAGGCTCATCCGATAAAAGCCTGAGCAAGACAAACGCAGGTAGATACCTGCTCCCGTGCATGAATATTGTCTCTACAGGAGCGGGTTTCCATACCCGCGGTTCTGAGGTGTTAGGCTGCTTCGACAATCGAACGGAATTCATCTGGCTTCAGCGAGCTACCACCCACAAGCGCACCATCAATGTTTGGTTGTGCGAAGAAGCTTGCAGCATTCTTACCATTTACGGATCCTCCGTAAATGATACGCATTTTCTCTGGCGCTGGAAGTAAGCTCCGAATAAACAAATGCATTTTCTCGACGTCTGAAGGATTCGGAGTTTTCCCTGTTCCGATTGCCCATACCGGCTCGTAGGCGATGATCACTGCTGGATCCATACGGACTGATGAAATTTGCTTCCGGACGATGTCTTCGGCTTCGCCCCTGTCATGTTGATCGGCTGTTTCTCCAGCGCACAATATGGGGATAAGACCTGTTCTTAGAGCAGCAGCAACTTGCCTTGCTATCATCTCGTCAGTTTCGTTGTGATATCTACGTCTCTCCGAATGGCCACAGATTACTGCATGATATCGTTGATCAGCAATCATCTGCATACTAATATCCCCAGTGAATGCTCCATCATCTTCAGCACGACCGCACTGTGCACCTGTAACCAAACCATGATACTGCGTGGAGTGGAGATCCATATATGATGGAAAGACCCATACATCAACATTTGCTCGGGTGCGGTAGACCGAATCTGGAGTGCACGAACCAGCTGGCAGAATATGCATTTTCCAATTCGCCGCGATTAACCTCTTGCGTTGCATTGTTCAGAGTTTATATACATTTTTTCTTTCCTGCTATGCTCTCAGCATGAAGGCACCTCAACACATCGTTTTAGGTACTGATCACGCAGGATATCTCCTGAAAGAGGCCGTAAAATCACATCTTCTGAAACAAAAAATAGATGTGATTGATTGTGGCTGTTTTTCCGAAGAGCCGTGTGATTATCCGCCGATTATGCTGCAAGCCGCCGCAGCAGTGAAGGAGCACGCATGCCCGGGGATTATCTTCGGTGGTAGTGGTAACGGTGAAGCAATGGTCGCTAATAAAGTCTCGGGTATTCGTTGCGCGCGCTGCGTCAGCGAGTGGGACGCCGAGATGGGTCGCAAACATAATGATGCTAACATCATGAGCCTCGGGGGGCGTATCACAGAGCCGATGCAAGCGTTTGCCATGGTCGACAAATTTTTATCGACTGATTTTGAAGGCGGACGACATGAAAAACGTTTACAGCAATTCCCCGATGCCATATGAAAATTCTGATCACTCCTTCTATTTTATCAGCCGATTTTGGTCGTCTACAGGATGAAGTAGCTTCCGTAGAGAAGCACGCAGACTGGTTACAGCTTGATGTCATGGACGGACACTTTGTTCCTAACCTCAGTTTTGGTGCACCTGTTGCAAAGTGGATCAAGACAGCGCTCCCGCTTGATGTGCATCTCATGGTCACAAATCCGGCTGATCGTATTGCAGAATTTCAAGCCATCGGAGCCAAACACATCACTTTTCATGCCGAAGCCGTACCGATGACAAAGGCTCGTTTAGACCTTATCAACGCCATTCGTAAGACTGGTGCAACTGCAGGCATTGCCCTGAATCCTGATACGCCACTCTCTTCCATCGATGATGTAGTGGGCGACATCGATATGGTCCTTCTCATGTCCGTGCATCCTGGGTTTGGAGGACAAACATTTATTTCTGCAGTTCTCAAAAAGATTGAGATGCTCCGCGCTGCGCATCCTCGCCTCATGATCCAGATCGACGGAGGAGTTGATCCTCTATCGGCTGCCAAGGCTCGTAAAGCTGGTGCTGATAATCTTGTCGCTGGTAGTGCGATCTTTTCTGCTACTGATAGGGCTCAGGCGATTGCACTGCTTCGTGGTTGACATCGTATCTCTTTTTCGCGGACAATCATCGCCTTTCTCACTTTCTCTCATCCTATGAAACGCCCAGCATGTCTTCTTGTTCTTACGTCGGCTCTACTTTTATCTGCCTGTGGCTCCAAACAGCTCACACTATCTTCCTATGATGGCACAAAAACTGCCGTTCTTACGGTTGAGATCGCAGATAGCCCCAAAGAGCAGGAAAAAGGCCTCATGAATCGTACGGAACTGGATGCTGACACTGGCATGCTGTTCGTCTTTGCTGAGCCGCAGATGCTCTCTTTCTGGATGAAAGATACAAAAATTCCACTCGATATCATCTACTTTGATGCTGCAGGGGAGTTTGTGAGCACGCTTTCTATGGAACCTTGCACCGCTATGCCATGTCCCGGGTACCCAGCTGCATCACTCTCAAGCTACGCTCTGGAAGTGAACAAAGGCTTTCGGGAGAAATATCAGATTGGCACGGGTTGGAAGATTGATGTGAAGCAGGTTCAGAAGATGTCGAAGCCAACGTAAGCAACCTTACTACGCAGCTGGGACGCGGCGTCCCAGTCTACGGGTAATGGCGTCCCAGTCTACGGGTAATGGCGTCCCAGTCTACGGACAGGGGCGTCCCAGTCTACGGAGTACGTCAGATTTCGTAGGTCTTCAAGTTCTTCTCGATGCGTCCCAGCACATCCGGACTTTTTGGAATCTGGAATGTTTCACCCGTGATTTTTTCATGGAGCTGGATGTATTTCAGGGCAAGCATCAGGCGGATGTCATCCGTGATCTCGGGCTTTGGTTTGCCATAGTCAAAACCTTGATCCTTGAGCCACAGTCGGAAAAATTCTTTATCAAGACTTTCCGGTTCTTTCCCTTCAGACATGCGCTGATCATACGATGCTGCGATCCAGTATCGGGAGGAATCCGGCGTATGGACTTCATCGGCAATCGTGATCGTCCCTTCCGAGTCCACACCCATTTCATATTTGGTATCGACTAAAATAAGTCCACGTTTGGCGGCCAGCTCCTGTCCGCGCTTAAAAAGAGCCAGCGCCTTGTCATGAATCTCGTCCCATTGGTCTTTGGTTGTCAGTTTGCATTCGATGATACCGGCTCGATCGATCAGTTCGTCACGCTCACCTTTCGTCGTGGGGGTGATGATCGTCTCTGACAATTTCTGATTCTTCTTCATACCGTCAGGCAGCTCATTTCCGCAGAAATTTCGAATACCATTGTTATAGTTTACCCACGCTGAGGTACCGGTTGAGCCCGTCAGATAGGCCCGAACGACGATTTCAACTTTGAGCATTTCAAGTTTTTTGACTACAGTGGCATTTTCGTCCGGTATCGCGATGATGTGTGTCGGCATGATGTCTTTGATCTGTGTAAACCACCAAGCGCTGATCTGGTTCAGGGCTTGTCCTTTGAGTGGGATGGAGCACCACGAAAGATCGAACGCTGACTGACGATCTGTCGCGATCAGGATGCTTCTGTCTTTCTGTGAGTACACGTCTCGCACTTTACCCGTGTACTTTTCACCTAGATTTTTGAAGTCAGTACTTTCCAGAGTGGTCGCAAGAAACGGCCGTAGTGCTTCGGTGGAGATGGGAGTCATGTATAGAGCATAGCAAGGTCTGTCTGTATGACAAAAGCCATCTGCAATCGTGAAAACTTTGGAGAACTCGGCTGCTTGTTGCAGGGCATTGTCTCTGGCGACTTCTTTTACTACAGTGCTTGTCATGCATCGTTACCTGCAACACGGACGTATCATCTTCTGCATTGTGCTCTTCGTGCCAGCGTTTGCTGCCGCGCAGATGACGGTCACACAGCAGCCAGCAACGGAAGTACGAGGGGACTTTCAAGTTGGTCCGACACGGTTTGTCCTCGAGATGAGTCCAGGTGAAGAACGCGTGGTTGAGGTAGAGCTTACAAGCCGTGAAGGAGCACCACGTCAGTACAATGTGAGCGTTGAGGATTTTGCCGTCACTGACGACGGAACGGACAATATCCAGTTTTTCGCACATGACAATGGCCCATTTCCTGGAAGATCCTGGATCCAGCCCAGTGTTTCATCTCTTGCACTCCAGCATGGTGAACGTGCGGTCATCCCGGTGAAGATTTCGGTACCGAAGAACGCATCAGCCGGTGACCATTATGCAGTCGTTCTTTTTGAGCGCCAAGTAAGCGCGGGTGAGCAAGCCGGATCTCGGGTTGGTGCTTTATGTCTCATCACGATACGAGGCGATCTTATCCGGGATGGGCAACTCCAGACATTTACTGGCCTACGCAATGTCTATTGGACACTACCGGCTCAGTTTTCCATCCAGTACCGCAATACCGGCATGGTTCATCTTGTGCCTGTCGGACACATTGCGATCAAGAATATTTTTGGGATGACTGTTGATGACATTGCGATACAGGATTGGTACGTGCTCCGTAATTCCACGCGTGACCGCGATATGCTGTGGCAGCCGACATTCGCCTTTGGACGTTACACCGCGACATTGACCCTAAACTCCGCAGGACAGAAATCCGAAGACGTAAGAACAGTGTCTTTTTGGGTGATGCCGACGTTACCTGTTCTTTTCGTGCTTCTGACAGTGCTATCAGTTGCATATATTCTGCAGGCCTTTTGGAGTCGTCATGCATTACGGGGAAAGCATAAACACCGGAAACGTACGGTGCGAAAAAGCGTATGATGCATGAAAAGATTCGACATGCCATGCCGCTCTCTCTATGCAGACACTGTCTATCATCATACCGGCATATAACGAGCAGGATCGTCTTGGGAAAACGTTAGCGTCTATTTTGGCGGCGTGGGATTCCGGCTCCATGCACGGACTGACACTGTCGCAGGTTATTGTTGCGGATGACGGGAGTACGGATAACACGGTTTTGGTCGCTGAAAGCTGGAAAGACAAACTTCCGATCCAGACTGTGAAACTTGGGAAAAATACCGGTAAGGGAGCTGCTGTCAGAGCAGGAATGGCTCTGGTAACTTCAGATCTGGCACTGATGTATGACGCCGATGGAGCAGCGCCTATTACGGAAGTGAATAAACTTTTTCGTGAGATCGAAGCGGGAGCCGATATCGCGATTGGATCTCGTGTCATGGACCGAGAGAAGTCCCTCGTCACGATGCGTTGGCATCGGAGGGTCATCGGTCGGGTGTATCACGTTCTCTGTTCGGCTCTCGTGCCCGGCATCCATGATACTGCGTGTGGTTGCAAACTGTTCCGCGCAGAGGTCGGCAAGAAACTTTTTACACTCCAGAAAATTAACCGTTTCGCTTTCGATGTTGAGGTTCTGTCGCTCGCTCTTCGATATGGCTACAAAATTTCGGAAATACCGCTGGCCTGGACTGCGATTCCAGAATCAAAAGTTCGCATCATTCGTGATGGACTTGAAATGTTATGGTGTCTGATTGTTTTATATACACATCCTCGTCCAGGTGGATTGTAAAAAGTCTCTAAAACAGGTACCATCCATCGGTCATGGCTCAACAAAATTTTCTTCCACCGCGCAACCGTCAGAATCAGATGTTTTCGGTGTTACTCCTTGTCTTTCTGGTTCTGAGTTCTGTGTACTACATGACCGCGCCGCAGAGGTCAGAAGATGAAAAGTTGTCAACGGCGCCGGTCGTGCCTATTAGCGAGATCACGCATGGTTATGAGAAGCGTTCTTTTGAAAACATTCTTATTCGTGGCAGTACTGTTTTCGCAAAAAATCTATCCGGTAGTTACGTGCAGTCCTATAAAGAATTTGGCGATAGCATCACGGCGCTTGGTTGGAATGATCCGAAGAATCCGACCGTGGTCACGATTGATAACATCGAAGTGAAAAACTTTTTCAAAGCACATCTTGGGGACTTTATCTTCCTGATTTTACTCATCGGCATTGGGATGTGGGTGTTTCGCTCACTGGCACGCAGCCAGAGCACGGCGCTTTCGTTCGGCAAATCACGCGCTCGGATTGCAGATGCGAAAGAAGTGAAGACGACGTTTAAAGATGTTGCCGGTTGTGATGAAGCCAAAAATGACCTTAAAGAAATCGTCGACTTTCTGAAAAACCCGAAGAAATACACGACCATCGGCGCCAAGATTCCGCGTGGAGCACTTCTCGTTGGAGCTCCCGGAACGGGTAAGACATTGCTCGCTCGCGCTGTTGCCGGCGAAGCAGGTGTACCATTTTTCAGTATTTCTGGTTCTGAATTCGTTGAGATGTTTGTGGGTGTGGGTGCGTCGCGCGTGCGGGATCTTTTCCTTCGTGCCAAGCGTAACGCGCCGTGTATTATTTTTATCGATGAAATAGACGCCGTTGGCCGCCAGCGTGGTGGAGCGGGTTTTGGTGGTGGGCATGATGAACGTGAGCAAACTCTGAACCAGATCCTCACGGAAATGGACGGTTTTGAGAAAGACACCAATGTCATCGTCATGGCCGCGACGAACCGTCCGGATGTTCTGGACTCAGCATTGCTCCGTCCGGGACGCTTTGACCGTCGTGTGTTTATCGATAAGCCGGATCTCATCGCTCGTAAGCAAATTCTGGAAGTGCATGCCCGCAATAAGAAAATGGCTAAAGAGTGCGATCTTGAAGTCATCGCCAAACAGACTGTCGGCATGGCTGGAGCAGATCTTGAAAATACCATGAACGAAGCTGCCATCAACGCAGCCCGCCGTGGAGCAAAAACCATCCAACAAATCGATCTGGTCGAATCTGTGGAGAAGGTGACGCTTGGTTCACAGAAGCGCTCTCGCAAGCTCTCCGACAAAGAAAAGAGCATCACGGCGTACCACGAAGTCGGTCATGCCATCGTCGGTCATTTGTGCCCGGAATCTGATCCACTACATAAGATCAGCATTGTCTCGCGCGGTTTTGCGCTTGGTGTCACATGGTTCTTGCCGAAAGAAGACCAGTACACGACGACCAAACAGAAATTCCTTGATGAAATTTGTGGTCTGCTCGGCGGCCGCGCAGCCGAAGAGATTATTTTCAATGAAATTACGACCGGAGCAAGCAATGACATCGAGAAAGCATCAGCGATTGCACGCAATATGGCTACCCGTTACGGCATGGACGAAGAAGAACTCGGACTCGTCGCCTACGGCGAGCGTCAGGGCTCGGCGTACATTGGTGTCGATCTTGGAACAACGCGTAATTACTCCGAAGATATCGCGAAAAAGATCGACCAGTTCACGATGCGTATCATCGCCAAAGAATATGTCCGAGCCAAAGAATTACTCGTGGAACACCGCCAAAAGCTTGATGAACTTGTCGTCAAACTTCTTGAGATCGAGACAATGTCATTTGATGAATTCTTAGAAATTTTTGACGGGAAGAAAATCGAGAAGAAGAGGGAGAAGGCTGTGTGAGGAGGCGGGGCAAGTGTATCCTGAGAAGCCTCTATGGCAGAACCAGCGTTACATCTTCATCTCACGCATCAGAGCTTTAAGAAAATTCTCTTTGCTCGATCATTGCGACGAAAAATGACAAAAGCAGAAGCAGTCTTATGGGATGCTTTGCGTGCAAAAAAGACAGGTTGCAAATTCCGACGTCAGGTTCCACTAGGGTTGTTTGTCGCTGATTTCTGTTGCATGGAACACCGATTCATCATCGAGCTCGATGGAGACATCCATAAAGAAACAGCGGAATACGATGCTATTCGGGATGACATGCTTTCGACAGGCGGCTTCACGATCATTCGCTTCAATAACCAAGAGGTTATGACGAATATGCCTGCTGTTGTGGCGAAAATTCAAGAACATAGGGGATAGGAGTCGCTATCTTTGACCGTCCTCTCTCCGTCCCGCACCGGCGGGACACCTCTCTCCACTGCGGTGGAGAAAGGGGGTCAGATTTAAAAAGCTTTACTGAAAGTGAGGCGCTCCCTTCTCCGGCCCCATCGGCTGGAGAAGGGCTGGGGATGAGGACGGTCTAGAACCGCTTCCGCCTCCTCAATGCTCCAAAATCCTCATCCCCGCTACTTTCCCAGCTTTCATCCGCACCGTCCCCCCAATCGGAAACGTAAAGATGGGATGCGTGTGGCCGAAGTCGGCGTTTGCGATAATCGGAAGATGTTTGAGCATTGGGTTTCTCGCACAAATTGCATAGAGCGTTTCTTTGTTGATTGGTCCGAATTCCTGATTTACCGCAGTGCTCTGACAGCGACCGATGACCATGCCGCGGACGTTAGCAAACCACGGTTGCTGAGTGAGTGACGTGAGATCGCGGTCAAAGGTTCTGGGGTGCGTCTCATGGTCGTCCTCGATGAACAGAATCGCATTGTTGACGCTTGGCATGTACTCCGTGCCCTGTAGCAGATTGAGCGTGCACAGGTTCCCACCGATGATCGTGCCCTCAGCATCGCCTTCATGGATGCTCCACCAGCCTTCGTTTTTTTGCATTTCCCACGGTTTCTGCGGATCATAGTATGCGTCTATCCACTCTGTTGCAGGCTGTAATTCTATTGGCTCAGCTTTCATGACTGCCTTAAAAAAATTCTCATAATTATAAGCCAGCTGCTCCCCATACGCGAACTGATGAAAATTCGGACCTGAATATGTGACAAGGCCGGTTTTTGCAAAAATGGCATTGCCGAGTGCAGTAATATCAGAAAATCCGCACAGAATTTTTGGGTGGCTCTTGATCAGATCATAATCCAGAAACGGCAGTAGCTGATTGCAGTTCCATCCGCCCCGAATACAGATTAACGCTCTGACCTTCGGGTCAGAAAATGCCGCATGCAGATCGTCGACTCGGTGTTCGATACTGGTGGAACCAGATGCATCGATGTCTCGGATGTGTTTTCCTTCGGTGACCGTCAGTCCGCGATCAGTGAAGAATTTTTTGGCTGTCTCCATCATCGCATCCGTGAACCAAGGCATGGAAGGCATCGTGCATGATGGTGCGATGATGCGTATCTCATCGCCAGTCTTCAGTTTTGGGGGAATCAGCATGCAGATAGTGTAGAGACGTGCGGCGCACACGTCTCTAAGGAATAAACCGTCGGAGGTGCTATCCTGAAACACATGCTTCTCTCAGCACTTATTATTGGCTTCGCGTTTTTGACCGAAGCGACCCTCGGGTTTGGAGGCGGACTGATCGCAGTACCACTTTTAGCGCTTACGATGGATATCAAAAGTGCCGTCACGCTTGTGCTCATATTCCAGTTTTGTATGGGCTTTCTTTTGCCTGATTCGTATAAGTTCGTACCTCATCGAATAAAATTTACCATGACTGCGGGTTTGCTTCTTGGAACACTACTCGGCATGTATTCACTATTTGCACTCGATGATCATATTCTAAGAATTCTTCTTTCCATCACAATTGTTCTCTTTCTAGCAAAAGACATGATCTCAAAGACACATATTACAGAGACCGCATGGACATCAGCTCTCGTAGGGTTTTTTGGTAGCTGGTTACAGGGTCTTATCGGAACTGGCGGTCCGGTTTTTACGATGTATCTCTCCGCCATTCGTATTGAAAAAAAATCTTTCAGGGCAACACTCATCTACCTTTTCTTCGTTACAAGCATTCTCCGCGTCATCGTCTCTTTCTCTGGTGGCCTTTTTATACCTGATGTTCTTTATCGCGCACTTTTCGCAGCTCCTTTCTATGCGGTGGCTCTGATCTTGGGCCGATTGCTTTTTCATAGAGTCAACGAAATACTCTATCGCCGCGCGGTGTCTCTTGTACTCCTTGGTTCATGTGTTGCTTTATTGCTGCGGTAATTGGCCACTTTCTGCTATAATACCCACCAATGCAGCCCCTCTCACCCCTCGATGGCCGCTACGCATCCAAGGTTGATGCTCTGCGTCCGTTCTTCACCGAAGAAGCCTTGATGCGCGCTCGCGTCTTCATTGAGATCAGTTACTTCATGGCGCTCGCCGATGAAAAGGGGATACCAGAACTCAAACCTCTGACTAATCATGAGAAGAAAGCGATGCAGGATCTTGTCGATAATTTTGATGACAAAGAGGCTGCCAAAATTCGTGAGATCGAGAAGAAGACAAATCATGATGTGAAAGCTGTTGAGTATTATTTGCAGAAAGAACTCCAGAAGATCGTCGGTGCCAAGTTCAAGAACGAATTTTTACACTTCGCGCTCACCAGCGAAGACGTGAATAATCTTGCCTACGGTGTCCTTATTTCTGACGCGATCCGTAAAGTGCTCCGGCCTGAGCTCCAAGCGGTCATTACAGCTATCAGAAGCATTGCAGCGCCGAATATGAAGCGAGGAATGCTGTCACTGACTCATGGCCAGCCAGCTACGCCGTCAACATTGGGTAAAGAAATGATGGTCTTTGTGGAACGACTGGAACGTCAGCGTGATTCTTTGGTTCGTTTCCGTATGCAGGGCAAGTTTGGCGGCGCCGTCGGTAATTACTTCGCGCATCGCTCGGCCTATCCGGACCTCAATTGGGAGGCATTCGGCCGTAAGTTCATCAAGTCACTCAAGTTGGATCCACTCGCATTCACAACGCAGATTAATCCACATGACGACGTCGCTGAGCTTAGCCATATCTATGTCCGGATCAATACGATCTTGGTCGATCTTTCTCGGGATATTTGGTCATACATTTCGCGCGGAGTGTTTCGGCAACGCGTGATCACCGGCGAAGTCGGATCTTCCACCATGCCGCACAAAGTAAACCCGATTGATTTTGAAAATGCTGAGGGGAATCTTGGCCTCAGCTCTGCGCTCTTTACGCATTTCGCTGAGAAACTTCCCGTTAGCCGCCTGCAACGTGATCTCTCGGATTCGACCGTGCAGCGCAATATTGGCGTCGCATTTGGTTATCACTTTCTCGCACTTGCATCGCTCCAGAAAGGCTTAAGCAAGCTCACGGTTGACCGTGAAATGCTCTCAGAAGAGTTGCATGCGCATCCTGAAGTCATTACTGAGGCTATTCAGACCGTCATGCGTAAGAACGGTTTTGGCGATGCATACGAGCGCATGAAGGCGCTCTCTCGTGGGAAACGCGTTACCTGGGAAGATTTACGGAGTTTTGTGGAGAAGCTTGAGATAGGAAAAGATGACAAAAAGCGGCTTTTGGGGATGCTGGAGTAGCAAATAGGCCATGCCAGTAAGTATTTTTTGACACCATGGCTTTGCAGAATCAACAGTACTAGACTATTTGTCGCATTCCATCACCGCTGGAGCTCTTATGGAGACCCTTTCACTACGATCTGATTTTCTAACGCATTCCTCTGCGATGCCTTCTGGGCACATTAATGGAACTGAGGTTTTTTGTACGGTATATCTATTGCGATGAATCTATCCGAAAACTTTCTTCGGCTGAAAGAAAAAGTTCTCATCAAGCGTCCAGTTTTGCAGGAGATCCTTCACAAGCGTGGTGCTACACCTATCCACCAATATGTGAACGACTACGTGGACGTGAACATGAACCCACCGATTTTCAAGCGTCAGAACGAAATTCTTTCCGTTATCCACGAAGTCTGCCGCGATCGGTTCGGTGCGCGTATGGCCGATAGTGTCACCACACAGCTGGAGAAGTACTACTTCGTCTCCACCGCAGACCATGCCGGTCCCATCGTCCATCCGTTCTTCGTGAACTCCAACCTGCTCACCGCGCTGACTCTGAAGGAGCACAGCGACCCCGTGCTGCAGAACGTCATCGTACTCGCATGCGCCAACATCTCGGCGGATAACTCCTCGTTCCCCCGCGGTCTCTTTTTTCACACCGTTAAAAATGACGAACTGCAGACACACCGACTACCGTTTTTCTCGGCCAACATGCGTCCGCCCGCCGTATACACTCTCCCGCCGTACGGTGAAAAAGAGCTGCAGAATATCCAAGAGATTATTCAGACGAAACACGCGAAAGGCGAGATCGACGGACGTGTCCGAGACATGCTCCGCTCGATGATGACGGATATCTATTCCTCGGACGACGTCCTGAAATGTTCGTCGTACACCGAGCAGGTGAGTCGCACAAACGCTCAGCTCTGGCAGAAGTTTTTCGGCGCAGGTTCCGTAAAAATGCCCAACCTTATCTATCTGGAGTTGGAGGACATCGTGGTCAAGCTGCTCACAAAATACCATCTGAACGACGACACCGTCATCAACCATATCCTGTTCGATCCCAGGTACGAGCCGTTCATCAATGATTACTTTGACGGGATATTCGGCTCATTCTCGCGGGAGTCCGCCACCGGAACGTACTTATTTTGGGCGTTACCTAAGGGTGCTCGCTACAACCAGCAGCTCTGGCGCAAGGGTAATTATCTCGTCACAAAGGATGAGTCGTACAAGGTGGAGATGACTCCTGAAGCCGTGGGCGAAGCCATACGATCGAAGGAGCTGATCCCGAGCCTCCTCCTCAGCTTCATGACCGTCAGTTTCTACTACGGTCTCAAGTGCCTCGGCGGTTTCAACCAAGTGAACTACCTCACGCTCATGAAGAACGCCTACATCAAGATGAACGTCGATCTTGGAAACTATCGTAGTATCGAAGTGTGTGCACGTGCCCAAACCAAAGAAATCTGCGACGGACTCACGCTCGCGTTCTTAGGGTACGATGGCGGACGCGTCGCACTGGCCAGCGGACTTGATATGGCTCTCTACGGCGACAAAGACAGTTGGGAGAAGATCGTCTCGCTCAGCAAACAGATGACCTTAGAGGACGCTATCAATCCCCTCATGCCAGAAATCTACCGCATCTCGTATGATGAGAAGGAATGGGAGAAAGGTCTTCTCAGCATCACTGAAAAGGATATCAACCAGCTGACGGGCCTCGATCGCAAAGTGAAACCGTGCGTCGATATACACTAATCCCATGCTTCACACCCTACGAGGAACACGGCCGGCAGCTCCGCTGGATGCCGCGATAGAAACGCGGAGACCCCTGCTTGCGCGCATTCTCCGTGAGCGTGGAACAGAGGACCTGCTGTCGTTTTCCCGGTCCAATCTGCGCGATCTTCCGCGACCCTCCGCGCTTCGTTTGAAAGAGTTCCTCGGTAGTGTGCGCACTGTGCTTGAGCCTCGCATCGGCGGGGAAAAGACTGCGGCTGTCTGCCGCCAGCTCGGCACATATTTCGTCGCGTGTTCTGCCGACCACCACGGCCCACTGAACGGCAGTCCCCTCGTCAACGTCGTTGGAAGCAACGTCTGGCTTGCGGCCGGCATCCGTTCGATGTCGGATCCGGAGTTGTCACACATCGTCGTCCTTTCGTGCGCGGGGGTTTCCCAGAACGTGGAAGACTATCCCCGCGGCGTTCTTTTTTCCTCCTTGCAAGTAGGTACGTGGTGCACGCGCGACATACCCATTCTGCCGAGCAGCCGACGCATGAGTGTTGTGTATGGTCACCGTGCCTGGACGAAAGAGGAAACATCGCGCGCGGGGAAGATCTTGGAAAGCATGGAGCGCGAGAACCTCATCACGGCGGTAGAACGCACGGTGGTCTCCGGTTTGCTCCGTGAGGTCTATGCCTCTCCCGAGGCGCTCGGCAGCCGCGATCTGTTGGAACAGGTTACGCGCGTGAACCGAGCGCTGTGGAAACGGCTGTGGGGCGAGGAGTTGCCCGAGCTCGTCTATCTCGACATGGAGTCACTCGCCGCCGTCCTGCTGGCTGGTCATCACCTGACGCAGGAGACTCCGTTCCATGCCATGCTTTTTTCCGAAGCCGGACGTAGGCATTTACAGTCGCTCGAGGATGCCATGGCACCGTCGCTGCGTCAGGGGAAGCAACCTACCGACCTCTTCTGGGCGCTCTCTGATGGAGGACGGCGGGTGCGCCTGACGTTGGAAGGAAATGTCCTCATTCCCGGCGATGGCAGCCCCGCGATACCACTTGAACCCTCGGCCATCGCAGACGCATTGGCATCGAAAAAAATCTTCCCCAGTCTGTTTCTGTCCCTCTCCCTGCTCCATCTCTATTACGGTCTCAACTGTCTAGGCGGTGCGGGGCAGATCCAATATCTTGATGCCGTTTCCACGGCGTACCGAAACACAGGGCTCGATCCGGAGGCCCCGTCTCCCCGGAGCGATCTCTACAATTTCGGACCCGATTTCCTGTTCCTTGACGAAGAGTGCCGTTTCCCTGCCCATGCGCTTGATATCCTTCTGCACGGCGGACCAAACTGTTTCCGCACGTTGGAGTCCTCGCTGAAAGAGGTCACACTTGCACAGGCGTTCGCGCACAGTAGCCACGTGATCAGTACAATCCTTTCCGTCACCGAACCCTCATGATTCTCTGCGTCAATGGTCGGCTTGTCCCCGCGTCAAAAGCGACGGTCTCTGCGCTTGACAACGGTTTCCTGTACGGTGATGGTTTCTATGACACGATGCGTACGTACGGCGGCGTCCTATTGGAACTGGAAGAACACCTTACTCGTGTGGAACGTTCGGCGAAGCGTATGAAGATCGATATGCCGTGGTCCAGGGAGCGACTGCGTGAGTGGACGCTCCGCGTGATTGCACGGAATAAACTGAAGGACGCGCGCGTGCGCATTACCGTGACACGCGGCCAGCATGGGTTCGATTTTTCTTCGTCCAAGCGTCCGACGCTCGTCATTTCCGCCGAGCATCTCAAGATACCTCCTCGCATCTACACAAGCGGCGTGTCCGCGGCCACGATGCGTATGGAACGTCTGATGCCTGCAATAAAAACCATAGGACTCACGAATATGATAGAGGCGTACCAGACAGCCGCCGACCTCGGTGTCTACGAGATGATCTGCCATGATGCGGACAGGCATGTCCTCGAAGGCGCATCCACGAATGTTTTCATCGTCTCGCGTGGCACGCTGCTCACGCCCAAACGAGGCATGCTCCCCGGCATCACCAGGAAGCGTGTTCTCGCACTGGCAAAAAAATTGAAACTCCGCGTCCGCACCGCGCATGTTGGCGTCGCCACACTTCGCGGTGCGCGTGAGGTGTTCCTCACGAACAGGCCGCGCGAAATCATCCCTGTCGTGAAGGTCGACGGGCGACAGATCGGTTCCGGAAAACCGGGTCCGGTCACGTGCCGTCTGATGGCTGCTTATGATGACTATATCGAAGGATATATCGCAAAAAACCGCAAGAATCAGCTCTTAAAATCATAGTTGACAAAAATAATAATTTACGTAAAATAACTAAATGAATTCCACCCCTACAGCAGAGAACATGGCACTGGCCACGAAAGAAATCATGCAAAATAGAGATCGCGGCCTCATCGGTGCCCGCGTGTTCGACTCGGGTAACGACGGCCCCGTTCTCTATGTGGGAGCGATGACCCATGGAAATGAGCACATGACGACGGCACCCGCGGTACCGCTTCTCAATGGAACCCTCCAGCTCATGCGCGGCAAGGTCATTGTGGTGGTGAACAACATCGATGCGGCGCGTCTGGGTAAACGCAGCATTCCGGACGATGAGTTTGGCAATTTCAACCGCATGGACCCCGATGTTCTCAGTCATGTCAGCGGCGGTTCAAAAATCAAATCTGTTCAGCGGATGCAGGCCATTGCAAAAAGCGGCTTTCTGAAAGAGGCGACGCACTGTCTCGATGCCCATACGAACAACACGAAGGCCAGAGCCTCCAAGTTGCACATCAAGGGCTCCACGGCTTTTGCGGAGAGCATCCCCGTCAACCCGTACATCACGAATATTGTGCCTCACCAGTTTCGTCCCGGTACGTCTCGGAGTGTCGCCTTTGGTAACTTCATCGGTGGGCTGGAATGTGAGGATGTTCCCGTTGTGGAGCTGGAAGGTGGGGGACCGCACGACTCGCCAGCCGTTATCCAGAGACTCATCGATGGTTTTGTAGCCATACTGGCACAATTGGAGATGGTGGACATGGATCTACGGAAGCGGCATTTCCGACAGGATATCTATAATGTGGTCGGGTCCACATGGGCGCCGGCTACCGGCTACAGGTACAAGCCGGTTCTTAAGGAAGGAGGGTTGGTTCGGGGCGGCACGGATTTCGTGGTTCCCATCAATGGCGTCGGCGAAGTGATCAGAGCCCCGTACGATTTCCATGCGCTCATGATAGGAAAGCACGGAGAGGAAGAACCCATGGACGACGTCGTGTGTTTCAATGCCCATCACACACGCAAGCCCGTGACCTTCATAGAGCCCGCGTAAGCTCTGGGAAAGCTTTTGACGTGCATCGTCGGTTCATTGATACTATCAAATCCGCCAATCGCCCCATTGGAGGCGTTTGTCGTATTTGTGGTGCCCAGGAGAGGACTCGAACCTCCACAGGATTGCTCCCGCTACCACCTCAAGGTAGTGCGTCTGCCATTTCGCCACCTGGGCATATGTTGTAATAAATGATCAATGTCTCGTTTCGACGAGTCTGCCATGGAGTTTATCTCGAGCTTTTCGAGAGACCACCTGGGCATATAATTAGTCTGATGATGTAAAGAACGTGAGTTTCACTTGAGGTAGTGGGTCTGCCATGGAGTTTATCCCGAGTATTTCTCGGGGCCACCTGGGCACGTATTACTGTCGCTAAGAAAGAAAGAACGATATGCCATGGAGTTTACCCTGAGAATTCCGAAGGGCCACCTGGGCATATCTGTAGTGTACTAAAAGATCAGCCGGAAAAGTGTAGCAGGACATGTTTTATGATGCACGAGGTTGCTGGATACTTATTCTTTCGCGTCTGAGCCGCTTTTACCGTGTTTTCAGCGCATCCCGAATCTCTTTGAGCAGCTTTACCTCTTCTTTTTCGAGGGGTGTAGGGGGTACAGGATCAGGTTTTGGCTTGAATCGGTTCAGCTGCTTGATAGCCAGGAAAATACAGAATGCAACGATGATAAAATCAACGATTGATTGTAGAAAGGCGCCGTATTTGATGCTGGACTGACCGATGGTCAGTGTTAACGCAGAAACATCCAGCTTGCCGAGAATCAGGCCAAAAAGTGGCATGAGGACGTCACTGACGAGCGACGTGACGATTTTGCCGAACGCACCTCCGATGATGACACCGACTGCGAGATCAACGACGTTGCCGCGCATCGCGAAGTCGCGGAATTCTTTGATCATCGAGGACATAGTGTGCAGGGAAAGATACAGTCATTCTTACACTCTCCGAGTGCGAGCTCAATCAATTCATAACGATGAAGAATGCCATCTTATGGCAGTAGGATACTTTGCTATACTCAGCCTATGTCAACTGTTTGCAGCAATTGTGCTACCCCGTTCATCACGACGGATACAGATAGAGCCTTTCACCAGAAGGCTTCACCTATCATTGGAGGAAAGACATACAGTATTCCGTCACCGACCCTCTGCCCTCCTTGTCGCATGCAGAGGCGGCTGATGTTTCGTAATCAGCAGACGCTGTATCGTCGTACGTGTGATCTCTCAGGCAAATCAATCATTTCTATTTACTCACCCGAGAAAGACCAAGCTGTGTACAGCCCCGTCGAGTGGTGGAGTGATAAATGGGATGCCGTGACGTACGCACAAGATATTGATTGGGATCGTCCGTTCCTTGAGCAATTTAAAGCCCTGATGCGAAAGGTGCCGCATCTCGGCGTTCTAGTCTCAAATACCGACAATAGTGATTTTACGAATCAATCCTATAATACAAAAAACTGCTATCTCTCCTCAGCCATCAAAGATTGCGAAGACGTCCTCTATAGTCAAAATTCGAATAAACTCGATGATTGCATGGATGCTTCGTACTGTTTTCATTCTGAGCTTCTCTACGAATGCACGGATACGCATGATTCGTATGGATCCTGCGCACTGCATCATTGTATCAATTGCTCAGATTCTTTTTTCTTATTTGATTGCATCGGATGTCGTGATTGTTTTGGCTGTATTGGCTTGCGGCAGCAGCAATATCACTTTTTTAATCAGCGATGTGAGCCAGAGGAGTACGCGAGAAAAGTGGCTGCATATGGACTACATACGCATGAGGGAATGCAGAAAGCAGTCGCTGATTTTCGGAAGTTTCTTGGACAAACAGACCACGAGACATCTTTCATGATTCAATGTGAAAACGTCACCGGAAATAATATCAAAACGAGCAGAAACTGCGTGGAATGTTATGACAGTCTGGACCTCGAGGATTGTGCGTACAGTACGTGGATTTTTGGATGCAAAGATGCTGTTGATTGCTATGGCATGGGCGAAAGTGAGATCGCATACGAATGCGTGGGAGTGGAGGAAGTGCAGAAAGTCGCATTCAGTTTTGGCACCAGCTCGTCGCATGACTGCTATTACACAGATTTATGTTTCCAATGCGCACATTGTTTTGGTTGCGTTGGGCTGCGTCGCAAGAAATATTGCATCTTCAACAAAGAGTACACACAAGAAGAATACGAGAGCCTACTACCGAGATTGATTGATAAAATGCAAAAAGAGCGGATATGGGGCGAATTTTTTCCGGCTGAAATTTCTGCATTCGCATATAACGAAACGAAAGCTCAAGAAATTTTCCCTCTGACAAAAGAACAAGCTGCAGACAAGAATTATTTGTGGAAAGACGACATTGATGAAGTCCCCGTCGTTGAAAAGATCATTCCAGGAGACCGCCTCCCATCCAGTATTGATGATATTCCTGATGATCTCTTGCAGTGGGCAGTCTCGTGCGAGGTGTCTGGTCGACCATTTCGTATCACCAAGAGCGAGCTTGCTTTTTACCGGAAGCGCCGTTTGCCCGTGCCGCATTGTCATCCTGATATGCGTCTCCGGAACCGTATGTCGGAACGATAGAGTCCGTAGCATTCTCGCCGTCCCATATTCCGTAGTCTTATGATCGAACTCCAGCGCAAACTCCTCGGCGATACGGTGCGTAACAAAGCATTCGAGCTGGCGCTAAAAAAAGCCGTAAAACAGGGTGATGCGGTCGTTGATCTTGGCTCTGGTACGGGCTTTCTTGGGTTTCTGGCTTCACGACTTGGTGCCAAGCAGGTCACGCTCATTGAGAGTGGCGATATTTTGGATATCAGCAAGAAGCTCGCGGAACGCAACAAGATCAAGAATTGCACTTTTATTAAAAAACATTCCACGGAAGTCCGCAGTCTTCCGAAAGCCGATGTTCTTATTTCCGAGACACTGGGGAATTACGCACTGGAAGAAAACATCATTGAGTCGATCGAGAATGCGAAGCGTTTTCTGAAACCAGACGGCATCATCATTCCGGGAAAAATTAGCCAGTTTGTATGTCCGGTGACATCAGATCGTCTGCAGAAAGACATCGACGTTTGGCCAGCGATAGGATTTGATCTTGAGTTTCATGAAGCACGGACGATTTCACTGAATAATATGTTTGTAAAAACTATTCATGCCGATGATCTTTTGGCCGGAGCAACGGAGTTATGGGACACGATTGATTTCGCAAAGAAGAACAAAAGCATTCGCACAAAAACCGTGACCTGGAAACCTCTGCACGCAACTGTGATCCGCGGCTTTGCGCTCTGGTGGGATGCGGAGCTGGTACCGGGAGTACATCTTTCCACTGCTCCGGATAAGCCAGTAACGCACTGGGAACAGATTTACTTACCAGTTCTTGAGTCGATCAGTCTCGCAAAAGGCGAACGCGTGGAACTGATGTTGATCTCAGACTCGCGTTACGATGTGAAGATTAATCTTGCGTGGAACGTCCGAAAATTGGATGCAGCAGGCAAGGCTGTGTCTGAGCAAGCACTGGATATGAGTCGGGGATATTTGGGTTAAGGCCAGTTCTCGATACGTCCCGCAGCGGCGGGACTACTCGAACTGACAAAAACAACTACTCTGCTCCGTTTTTTGTCACTTCGAGTAGCGCCTCAGCGCGTATCAAGAAGTTGCCTTGGATTATGTCACTTCGAGTAGCGCCTCAGCGCGTTTGGGAGTGTTTTTCTTTGGATTATGTCACTTCGAGTAGCGCCTCAGCGCGTTTGAGAGTGCCTTTCTCTGGATTATGTCACTTCGAGTAGCGCCTCAGCGCGTATCGAGAAGTTAGCCACACATCTTCCTAAACTCCTCCTCGCTGATCGTCTTCACGCCTAGTTTCACTGCATCATCCAGCTTGCTTCCCGCATCTGCGCCAAGCAGCAGGAAATCAGTTTTCTTACTGACTGCGGAACTTACTTTGCCACCTCGATCTTTGATCATCGTTTTCGCGTCCTCGCGGCCGAGCGTTGGAAGTGTTCCGGTGATCACGAATGTTTTGCCCTCAAATACTTGTTCGGTTCCCGAGGACTGCGGTAGCACACACTGCACGCCGCCATTTTCCAGTTTATGCAGCAGTGCACGGTTATCCGGTTCTTGGATCCATTCTGAAAGAGATTTCGCTACTACTTCGCCAATGCCATCGATCTTGAAAAGTTCTTCGGTGGGAATTTTCGAAAGCACGACTGCGATCTGTGCCGTAGAGATGCTGCTATGTGTCTCCCGCAGCCGAGACGTCGTGATCTCCTCCTCCCGCAGCCGAGACGCCGCGTCTCGGTACGGTATCGAGGACCACGATACCCTGCGCGAAAGCACTTCTGCAGTTTCACGCCCAATATGCCGGATACCAAGTGCGAACAGAAAACGTTCCAGTGGAATAGTCCGCGCTCGGGTGATTGCTTCCAGAAGATTTGCAGTTTTCTTTTCTTTAAATAGTGGCAACTTCAAGAGGTCACTTTCTTGCAGAAAGAAAATATCCGCGACATCGGTCACGAGTCCGGCGCCGACCAGCGTTTCGACCGTTTCAAACCCAAGCCCCTCGATGTTCATGGCGTAGCGTGATGCAAAATGTGTGATCCGCTCCAGCCGCATGCCCTTACAGTCCGGATTCGGACACCGATGCACCGCTTCATCCTCCGGTCGCACCAGCTCACTCCCGCAGCTGGGGCAATGCTTGGGATACCGAAACGGCTTTGCAGATGTCGGCCGAAGATTTTCCAGTACTTCCATCACTTCCGGAATGATGTCACCGGCCTTACGGACGATCACTGTGTCACCGATATGAATGCCCTGTCGCAGGATCTCATCCTCGTTATGCAATGTCGCGCGCGTGACCGTCGTCCCTGCGAGCTGCACCGGTGAGAGGTGTGCAACGGGCGTGATCGCGCCGGTGCGGCCAACCTGCAACTCGATGTCTAGGATCTCAGCCGAGGCCTGTTCTGCTTCAAATTTGAGGGCTCTCGCATAACGCGGTGCCTTCGCAGTTGATCCCAAATCTTTTTGCATGCGCCGTTCATTCACTTTGAGAACGATGCCATCGATATCGTACGGCAGTGCGTCACGGCTCTTACCAATCTTTCGGTATAACTTTTCGATCTCATCAAGTGACGGCAGAACGTGATAACTTTTTTCCACGGGCAGTCCACACGCCTCTAAAAAATCCATCAGCTCTTCTTGGCTCATGATGCCAAGTGCATCGGCATTGGTAGCATCCAACGAGTAACAAAACATCTGAAGATCACGTTCTGCGGCCGCAGCCGGATCTAACTGTCTTACGGAACCTGCTGCAGCATTTCTGGGATTTGCAAATTTCTCGTCATCCGGCAGATTTTTATTAATCATCTCCAGTGATTGTTTCGTCAGAAACACTTCACCACCGATTTCCAAAAACTGCGGCTTATCTGTGATATCCGCGTAGGTCTTCGGCAAACTAAAACTCAGCGGCAAACTGTTAATCGTCTTCACTGTATGCGTCACATCTTCGCCCTCTACGCCATTGCCCCGCGTCACTGCTCGTAGAAAACGATAATGAGAAAGCCCCTCTCCCTTCGGGGGAGGGGTTGGGGTGGGGGCACGTTCATAGACCAGCGACATATTCAGTCCATCAATCTTCAGCTCCGTCTCAAACCCAAACTCTGCATCTGCTTTGCCAAGTGCGCGTTTCATTTGGTCTACCCAGTCTTCCAGATCCGCACGGCTAAATGCATCTTGCAGAGATTCTTTGGCATGTAGGTGTTTCACTTTTGGTAACCGGCTATCAAGTGGTGCGCCTACGCGCTGTGTAGGGGAATCTGGGGTGATGAGCTCTGGATATGCTGATTCCAGCGCGATCAGTTCTTTTTTGAGGCTATCTCTGACTTCTTCCGGCACGAGTGACGTATTGTCTGTGAAATACGCTGCGTTCAGCCGCTTGATTTCTTCTTTCAGCTGCCGGATTCGTTCAGTGGCTTTATGCAGGTCCATGTGCGGATTGTAGCAAGACAAAGATAAAATGTGGCAGTACGTTCTTGTTGTCCAAATGCGATGCGTCCACTCCTCGTTCGTCTGTCAATTGCAAAGTCCTCAAATTTGGCGAGTATATCGCGTCAGATGGCATCAGTCTTAGATCTCCGCCGGCAAGTAGACGCACTCGACCGCCAAGTCGTAGAACTGCTGTCTAGACGCAATACAATGGTGAAACAGATTACGAGTCAGCTCGATGAGGAGGAACCGGACAAAGCTCGCGAAGCGCAGGTGCTCAGTAATTGGCTGGAAGAAGGGTTTGATTATGACATCGATGAAGTGCAGCTTGAACGCGTCTGCAAATCCGTGATGGAGATGGGACGGAAGGCGAAGGACGCGTAGGTTACCCCTAACGCCCACCTCATTCCGGCGCTGATGCGCCACCTTTCTCCCTGCGGAGGAGAAAGGAACCTTTGGAAAGATAGGACATAGATTCTGATTAATATTTATCGAAAAGCATAAAAAAAGAAATGCGTTCCCCCTCTCCCCAGCCTCAGCGGGAGAGGGGGTTAGGGGGTGAGGTGGGGAAGGCGAACAGATCTTCGCTTGAATAGCCCTTCTAGAAGCCCTGTTTTTGTGGTATACTATCCCGATGGATACACCAAATTATTGGCAAGCGGCAGTGAAGCAAGGCGCTTCTGATCTTCATGTTGTTTCGGGTCAACCGGTGATGTTTCGCATGGATGGCAACCTCATACCATCAGGTTCAGACATGATGACGCCTGAACAGGTGACGGGTTTGATTCATGAATTTCTGAATGAAGCCCAGTACAAGCGTTTTGTTGAAAGCCAAGATCTGGATTGTTCACATACTCTTCCTGATGGCACGCGCTTTCGTATCAATTGTCACTTTGCCGGAGGCCAACCTGCATTTGCAGCTCGTGTTATTCCTGACGTTATTCCGTCGGTACAAGATTTGGCGCTCCCCGAGGTTATTATGGAACTTGCTCGCAGTCGTGATGGCTTAGTGCTCTTCACCGGTCCCACCGGTACCGGCAAATCAACATCGCTGGCCGCCATTATCACTCAGCTCATCAATGAGCTACCGCTTAATATCATTACACTGGAAGACCCGATCGAATTTCATATGACCTCTGGCAAGGGCTTGGTTCAGCAGCGTGAACTCGGTATCGACTTTCCGACATTTGCAGAAGGCCTCAAACACGTGCTCCGTCAGGATCCTGACGTCGTGATGGTGGGTGAAATGCGTGATCTTGAAAGTATCGCTCTAGCCCTGACGTTAGCCGAAACCGGTCACCTTGTGCTCGCGACATTGCATACGCCCAATGCTACCCAAACAGTTGACCGTATCGTCGACGTTTTTCCACCATTTCAGCAGGCTCAGATCCGGCTGCAGCTCTCCATGTCACTGAAGGCAGTTGTGGCTCAGCGTCTTTTTCCGAAGAAAGGCGGAGGCCGCGTTGCCAACCGTGAAATACTGATTAGCACACCTGCGGTTGCAAACATCATTCGGGAAAACCGTGTGCAGGAACTCACGAGCGTTCTGCAGACCAGTGCATCGGAGGGGATGGTCACGTTTGAGAAAGATCTCAAGAGGCTTGTAAAAGAGGGTTTGGTTGATGCTGAAGCCCTGGAATAACTCAACCGTTCACTACCGCAAACAGCCCTCACCACCTAGCCTCCTCTCCAGCGATCTGGAGAGGAGGGAGCCTGAGCTTTCTCTGATTACGGACATTTCTCTCTCCATAACGATGGAGAGAGATGTCGCCGCAGCGACAGAGTGAGGGCTGTAGCGATGGAATGAGGGGTAGTGAGCGGTTGTGAATAACTCATTGACTCCCCACAAAAATAGCGTAGAGTGCGAATTTGCATGAACGCTGTACTTCCTTCTGGCATTGAATCCTACCTCAAAGAGGCTGGTTTCTCGGCAACCGAGATGCTGCTTCTTCGTAAGCTTGTCGAAGATGATTCTCTTACGATTAGAGAACTCGCTTCCAAGACTGGGAAATCAACCGGAGTCCTAGACCAAGCCATGAAGAAGCTGATGACCAAGAAGATCGCTCAGAAAAATATCATTAATGATCAACCTCGCTACTCTATCAATTCTCTCGATGCCGTGCTCCGTTGGGTGAAAGATGACATGAATCACCGTAAGAACACTCTGGAACGTCGTCATGAAAACTTTGAATCTTTCATCGCGACCCTCAAAGTTGATAAGAAACGTCCCGACATCGAGCATTACCACGGTTCGGACGGCATTAAGCAGGCGTACCTCAAGCTTCTGGAATCCGGTAAAGAACTCCTCACACTCACACCCATTCTCACCCTGACCGAAGCAGACCCTCTGCGTCTCTTCCGAGTCGAATACTTCCGCAAGCGCCAAGTCCGTAAGATCTTCCAACGCATTCTCGCTCCAGACTCCACTCTAGCCAGACGATTCCAATCCAGAGATCCCTTCGAGTACCGTAGAACTCTTCTCGTCCCCGAAACAGACCTTCCTCTCACGTTCGAGAAAACCATCGTTGGAGATACGATTGCGTGTTTCAACTTCGCTGAAGAGTCTGCCTGTTTCCTTCGTTACCCAGATCTCGCGAATGCAGAACGAGCGCAGTTTGAGAGTCTGTGGGCCAAACAACTCAACCACGATCAGTCGGGTAACTCCTCAGCTCCGCTCCTAACTCAGATACCCCTACAAACCCGCATCCTTTCTTCTTTGAGGGAGTTTGTGCTTTCTCCTCGTAGTCTTGCTATCTTTGCGATTCTGGCGCTCCTATCCGCAGCCCTGACACTTGGGTTTTTTGAATACAATAGGGAACTCAATTTTCAGGTGTTGCGTGAAAAAGTTTCGACCATTGCAGCGACTGGCGTTCTGCAAATCCATCCTGAGGATGTAGAAAAGCTTAAGGTTGAGGAGGATTGGCATAAGCCAGAATGGGCTAGGGTCATCAATACGATGAAGAAAATTCGTGAACAAAACAGCGATACTCTCTTCGTATACATCATCCGAAAAACAGCCAATGACTCAACCAAATTTGAATTCGTCGCTGATTCCCACTCATTGAATCCGTATGCAAATGTAGACGCGGATCCAACGAATAATGTAGATCTAAACCATAATGGTGCTTACGATTCTGAAGATTACTTACAATGGCCTGGGCAGCCGTATGATACCGCTCCAAGAGAAGCCTTTTCAGCTTATGATGGCATCGTCGCAACGACTCAGTTTTATGAAGATCAATGGGGTAAAATGGTGACAGGGTATGCGCCGATCAAGAATGCAAGTGGAAGTACGGTTGCGATTTTTGCTGTGGATATTGAAGCTTCGATTTTAGATCAGCGAGGCCGCGAAACTTTTGTACCGATATACTCCTTCCTCATTCTATTTCTTTGTTTCGTTTTTGTCAGACTTTTGGCATGGGGGCAGTTTATGACAGGCAAAACGAGGATGTCTGGACGTTAGGCTGACATTTTCGCCATCGTACAAAAATCTTGGCATATATGGAAAAGTTGGACATGTAGGGAAAAGATGAGAGATGATTTGAAGACTTTTTGGCTAAGGTAAGAGCAATTATCTTTCCCCATTGGATCGGTCGGGATCGTCCATACTATGATCTTTTCGAGGTATTTATTTTTTTGGCAGTTCCTGAAAAATTTTCACAATTTCCCTTTCTTTTTTAGTTAATTTTGTTGCACTAACACACATAATTGTCGTAAATCCCTCGTCTGCGCATGCTGGGACACTTTTGACTTCAATAAGAAGATTTTTCTTACTGAAACCATTTTCAATTAGAATATTTTCTAAATCTTCTTCATTCACATTTGCGGAGGGGAAAATACTTTCACCGCTTTTATAAAACTTACAATTTCGCAAAGCAGTTATCAGTAGGACTCCTTCGTCTTCAACAGTATTGAAAATATTTTTCATATATGCTCGCCATACTTCCTTAGAAGAGGTAGCAGAATCTGCGCAAAAATTTGAAATAACTACAGGATATTTTTCGTGCATCTCGGAGAAGATTGGCCATTCAAGTGATGCATCTGATCGAAAAACACTTTCTGCTTTTTTCTTAAAGACATCTGCTCTTTCTTGGATTGCAAATTCATGGCTTTCCAGACCCTCAAGTTCCAAAATATGTTTAATACAATAGGACCAATCGAATGAATCTTCATTAGAGCTTAGCCATTTTTTTATTTCAATTAAATTAGATTCTAGATAATCGCAGAGATGGATTGTTCCTGCGTAGGGGGCGGCAGCTACGCCTGCAAAAATGGTCGGACCAGCTCCAAAGTCCAATATTTTTCTTTTTGGATTTGGCTGTAATTTCTTCAGTTCTCTAACAATAAACTTTAAATTTTCATAGGAATCTTGTCCCAATTTTGAAAAATAAGTTTTCAAATATTCTCTCGCATCCCAAGAGTCCCATGGTGAATAAGCTATTTTTTTATTTTTTTTAACAACCTGCGTTCCAATTGTTTGAGATTTAGGATCCACAGTACATTAGCTTATGCATCCTTTGCGTATTTGTAAATTTGTTTATAACATAAGAGTCTAATTCCCCAATAGTAATTGAACAGTTACTCCATTTTTCTCATTACGTGCTCAACCGTTTTATTTATTTTATCTGATAGCTTGGCTGCTAATTGGAGTAAGAATAGTGATCGGATTTCATTATTTGTTTTAATTTTCATTGCTCCTTTGGGATATTTCTTTTTTGGCTTACTTAATAAGGATCGTACGTTGGCCACTAGTTCAGGAATCGTGAACATGGGCTTATTAATTGGAACGGTATTAGTTAGTATGCTTTATTTTGGTGAAGAAATTACTTTTAGACAGGTTATCGGCCTAGTGTTAGCGTTTTCTGCGTTGTATTTTCTTGCATAAAAAGATAAAACAGACTATAATGTTAAGAAATGAAAATTAAAAAACCAAAGTTTGGCGTTCTTGAACTGAGTTACTTGCCACTGATTTTTTCAGCTGTAGTAACAGTAGTGATTGTGAGGGGAATTTATAACCAAAGCCAAGACATTTTAAAAGACACGCTGAGAGCAAGATTGGTCGCAATTGTGAGTACAGCTGCTTTGCAGTTTGACCCTGAGGAAATAGAAGCTATAAGAGATGAAAGCCAATTGGACACAAAAGAGCTAAGAAATGTTGTAAATGTTATGAATAAGGTGCGAAGCGCAAACGAAAATCTTCGCTATATTTATATTTGGAGAAAGACAAATGATCCCCAGTTCCTTGAATTCGTTGCAGATGCCGAAACATTAGATCCTATTGATACTGATGGTAACGGAAGTATAGAAGATGATGAGCTACCCCCTTTGCCTGGTGAAAAATATGGTATTGATCAAATCCCAGAGCCGGAACACCTATTTGATTACCCACTAGCTCAGAAAGATTTTATTATTGATAGGTGGGGGACTTTTTTATCAGGATCTGCTCCTATTCTTGATAAATCTGGTCGCGCAATTGCGGTACTAGGGGTTGATATAGAGGTTGGAGAATTCTTTCAAATTATGAGGGTGACATTTATTCCTTTTGTATTGCTTACTGTTGCCCTTCTTTTCTTACTGTCTATTCAGACAGTCATTCTTATTAGAATTTGGAGAAGTCGAGTAGACGTATTAAATGAACTCGACCGCCAAAAAGACGAACTTCTTGGCATCGTCGCACACCAGCTAGCAAAACCGATCACCGCTATCCGCTGGGACTTAGAATCTCTGCTTGATGGTGATCTTGGATCGCTCAATGCTGAGCAGAAGACCGAAGCTGGGACGATGCGCACGCAGGCCATCAATCTTGCTGATCTCGTCAGCATGATTCTTGATGTGTCACGTATTCAGCTTGGCAAAATTCACTTTGATCCTCGCCCTCTGGATCTCAATGAGTTGTTTACAGAAATGCTGGAAGTTATCAATCCTACGATTGAACAGAAGAAGATTAACTTCGTGAACAACATGCCGAAGACGCTACCGACAGTCTTCTTGGACAAACGCTACACGCGTATGACGATAGAAAACTTACTGACGAATGCTGTGAAGTACACGCCCCAAGGCGGTACGGTTACGTTGGACATCGTAATAGAAAAAGGAGTTATGCACTGTAAGGTTACTGATACCGGTTGCGGCATCCCGAAGGCGGATCAGAGCAAGATCTTCGGCAAGATGTACCGTGCGAGTAACGTAGTGAATACGGTCGATGGAAACGGCTTTGGTCTCTACGTCGCTAAAGGCGCAGTGGAAGGCCAGGGTGGAACAATCGGATTTGAGAGTACGGAAGGCAAGGGCACCACGTTCTTCTTCACGTTGCCGATGAAGGAAGCGCCGAAGAAAGGGGAGTAAAGCGGATCAAGCTTTAGACTCACCCAATCGTTTCTCTGTTTCGTTTTCGTCAGACTTTTGGCTTGGGGACAGTTTATGACAGGCAAAACGAGGCTGTCTGGGAGGTAGATGTTTGTGATAAGAAAGACGGGTAATGCATTAGCATGACCATGACCTAGTACCTGAATGCCCACCTGAACGTCTGATACTTCGTGCAGGGCTCAGCGTGACTGGATGACCCGCACCTCAAGCCAAGGGCGGATCTGGGAAATCGCAGCATTTCGCAATTTCTGATGTCGGTAGTTCGATCATTAAATCTTCGAGAGGCTTGTTTTCTTCGACCAAAAACACGAATCGATACTCTGCTTCTTTCTGATAATTTGGAAATTTTACGAAGTAATCTCTTAAAGCCGATTGCCGAAATCTTTCTCCTTTTTTCTTCAGCTCCGAAATGGTGATCTCAGAATCTTTAAATTGGTCGTGGTAAACAACAGCGCCATGAATACTGAAAACACCCGGATAGATTTTTAGGAGTTCATCGACAAGAAGACCAGAGAACATCACTGGATCTATCACAGTGAAAAAACCATTACCGAATTCCTTCATTTGATTCCTATCTGAGTTAGTCGATAAACACAGTACATAACCAGGGGCAAGATGAAGTTGATATTTTAGAGTCCCTCCATAACCGAACTCAATCGAGTTATCCAGCCCCAGGATGAGTTTTGATTCTTCACGAGTCAATTTTCCAGTGCCACCTATCCGAGTAATGAACATTCCTTCTCGCTTATCTTCACGAGAATCTCCAGTTTCTCTATAGGCGATCAACGGGCGTAAGCGGATCTTCCCCTCATCCTTGAATTGATCGACACGATGCTGATCCATGTACCTATAAAGCATATGAAAGTCATTTTATTCGAATAAGAAGCCGTTAGCATCTATTTTACTGACTCTTTTCTGATTCACTTCAGCTGCTTCATCTTCGTCAGAATTTTGGCATGGGGACAGTTTATGGCAGGTAAAACGAGGCTGCCTGGGAGGTAGGAGGCCTCGTTCACTGTCGTACAAAATCGTAGTGATGGTCTTTACTCCGTCCATCTGAACGTCTCAAAAATGCTTTTCGCGAGGGGTTCATTATCCGTCATTTGATTGATACAGATCACGACCGTCTTTCCATCCTTTTCTGAACATAAACCATAGATGGCAGGGTAGATGGGGATTCCGTAGTTGGTACAGACGACTCGTCCATCAATTCCACCACCTACACCGTGGCCTCCTTTATCAGAATTAAATCTGTCCCAATAATCCACCTTACCCCACACTGTCCCCTTACTCGCCCCTTGGATAGGAGCCATCTCTGAGGCTCCAGTGATGGAGGAGGAGCAGGAAGTGGGAACGTCTTTCTCAAAAATTTCAATTCTCCAATCTTTTAAAGTCATAGGATCATCAGGTTGAGATGTTGCGGCAACATTTCCATCATCAAGTTTTTTTACATATGGAACATTCGGGATCTGAATGCTGTAATTCAAATCCCCAAGTTCTAGTAGTTTCGCATGGCTATCAGCTGTTTTCAAATTTTGAGTACAGGCTGACAACAGCAATGCCGTTAATAAAATAAGATTTCTCATAATTCAGGTACGAAAGCTGTTCCATCCCACAGTAAGCGCTTATTGTTTTCATTTCTTGCCCAACCATCTGTTTTTAAAGGATCGTATTTATACCATTGACTGAATTCTCTACGGCTATCCCACACCACCCTCGCCATCTTACTCACATCTGTGCCTTCCTTGGCATACCAATAACTTGAGCCAGAATCATCGGGAGTTCCTGGGGCTTGTTCATCGCGACTGTATACCAAACCTTGAGCGGATGATTGCCAGCGGTTCAGCGTCGCATTCCAGTCGACTTTCAGTTCGGCACCATTCGTTGTGTACGTGAACTTTAGCGAGCCATCAGCATTCTTCTTTTGCGTACCATCGGGATTGAGGGCAGCTGTACCGATGCGAGACATTGCCTTGGCATCCATCTTGAAGTTATTGACGAGGAGTTTTCGCATATCCACCGTAGCGAAGAATTCGTCGAGTACTTCGAAATGCAGATGGTTTTGGCCGGAAGAGCCTTTATCGCTCACCGTTCCCAGCTTCATATCACTTGTGACAGTGTCGTTGGCCTTCAGCGTGATGTTATCCATGTGCAAATATTTGCTGTACCAAACGGTTCCATTTGCGTGCTTGTGCTCGATCACGAGTGTCGTGAGACCCGTCGTCTCATTAACTGTCGAGCTCTTCACGATGCCGCCTGCAGGTGCGTACACGTCTTTGCCTCTATCGCTATCACTGAGGGATCCCCAATTGAGATCAGCGGCATGAACGGCAGAGTCATGGTGATATTCCGATCCTATCGTCCAGCGCCATTCTCCGGGCTGACGGATGACGAAGTGATCAGGGTCAGCAATCTGGCTTAGGATAATGTTTTCCCTGTCATGCTCAGATCCCGGGGGCAGCGTAGAGAGATCTTTAATATCTATATCCCCCTCGACTTTCCCATCCCACTTCACCTTCACCCCATACACCGTTTTCCCAATATGTTTCAGCTCGCCATTTGGCTCTTTCTCATTGAGCCACACGGCGACTTTTACTCGGATCACGCCTTTAAAATTCTCATCTAACATTCTTTGTCCGATGACTTCAACGGGAATATTAACGACGAGTGTGTTAGAAGTATTGACGGTGAGGGGGCCAGAGCCCAGAGGAACTTCTTGGCTCAGAAGCACACCGGAAACGTAGGTCTGGAGACTGTTAATATTTTTCAGATCTACCGGTCTATCAATCGCGATACTCACGGAGCCGGTTGTGTAGATGCTTTGCTGATTCACAACATTGGTAACGATACCATTGATCGGAGCAAATGTAGCTGAGTTTGAGAAAATGCCAGAAAAACCTGCATTCTTGAACATTTGCTGCAGTTTTGCGATGTATATCGCATCCGACAGAGTACCTTGCACTCTTCTTCGTACGAGAGAATACAAACCGACCGCATTTACACCTGTCGTTGCTTCGATTTCTGCGCATTTTTTCATAAGATTTGTCTGATTATCTTGTAGTGTTAGTAATTTTTGATACGTTGCTAAGAAAATCCGACCAGCGACTGAATCTTCACGAATATGCTGACCGTTGATCAACGGCACACTATTCAACGTTGTATCTTCATACTCAGACATTAAGGAATCGATGGAAACAGATGCCGCATCTTTTCGTGCCTGCTCAATTAACGTATACGTATCCGGATCACTCGTCGTTCGCTCGATATATGCCTTCCATTCATCCGATTTTGGACCATACATGTCGTTCAGCAATCCTTCTGCGGCTTCTTGGAGATACGCAAAATGTTTGATCTGAGACACATTCCCTCGCAATTTAGCGCTCGCTAGAGCCACAATTGCATCATCGCGGATTTTGGTGAGCGAGGCACGGTTCATGAGAGTCACAGTGTCACCATACTCATCCACAAACTTCTGCAATGCCTCTGGCGCCTCAGGAAGCACAATCGGCTTCTTCGCCTCCAAATACGTCACAAACACTTTCTCAAAATTCGCAGGATCAGCAAGGCTCGTATCACCAGTCTTTGCAATTTGCGTCTGCTTCCAGGCCGCAAAGCCTGCGTCATAATCAGGGGCATCACTCACCGTTGGACGTGGATCATTGAGGGCAACCCAGAGTAGGCGATACGTGCCGCTACTTTCTTTGATAGCGATGCGCCTCTCATCCGAATCGCCCTTTGTTTTGAGTGTCTTGCCATCAGATATCACCGTTCCATCCGGCAAAACAACATGAATAACAAGGTTCCCCGTGGCGTCTGTAAATTGCATGGACACTGATTTTCCTTCACCCCCACCGAGTGTGAACGATTTCTCCCTAGCACCGGGAGTTCCGGGATTGGTGATGACGCGCACGGTTCCGCCTGTACGACCGTTATTCCATACGTTCATGAGCACATTCCCTTGGCCGATCGTCACTGGACGTCCGAGATCTTTGATTTCTGAGAGCGCTGGACCCACGCCTTCGCTCACGTTCGGTCCGCGGATCGCCAGAATATCCGTGCGGATCGACATCCCCGCGGGCGGGAGCAGATTTTCATCCGTCATAGACTGCCTGTGCTCGACATCGATATTAAGACCCTGTGGATCATTGCCATTTTCTTGCCCGAAATAGAGAACGATTTGCTCCGGAGCCCCGGGCTTGAGAACCACCGTATTGCCAATAATCTCATAATACTCAGGTGAGAGACGCGTATCGCTATCCCCGGTGTGATATGCGACATAATTGATCTTTGCTGCGCCATTCAAACCCTTGATATTGACGACGCTGAACATGTTCACGTCGCGTCGGATTCCATACACATTTGGACCGAAGCGCCCGACGGCCAGATAGCCGGGGCTTCCTCCACGACGTAACGTGTCCCCACTTTGGCCCCAGTACGGATGCGCGGCGCGGGACAGATCCGGATTGTTGGCTCTCGATAGAGGATCGGCCTCGACCTGTGGCAGATATGCATTTCCTGAGATGTCCAGATCGGACACCGAGAGATCGTACGGAAGATAACCGGCATTAGCCTCTGCCAGGATGAGACTCCGGCTTGCTACCGGGATATGAAGATTTCGGGAAAAGTACGTCGCTGCAGCGCCACCGGCGGATCGTCGTTCTTGCCATTTTCCATCGGCAGTCTGTGCATAGTTCATGAGTTCACGCGCATACTGGCTCATCTCGTGCATCGCATTCGTCAGCAGCACACTCGTGATTCCTTCAACATCGGAAAAATCTACCAGGCTGCCAGACGCAACGTTTTCAAGTCCGATGAGCTCCGTCCCGCGGTAGAATCTGGCCGTAATGGGAGCCGCTATATTGTCAGACTCGACCGTGAAACTGACATGCGTTACCAAATGTTCTGCGCCACTGAGGTCCAGTGTGAATGCACTTCCATGAGAAGAAAGACCCACATCATTGGCTTGCATATGCGATATTGTCGTCTGAAGACCCTTCCAGCTTTGTAGGACGGCGGTTCCTCCAAGTGATGACAGAGCGAGAACGATTTTTGTTCCCAAAGTTTCGATGCTTGATTGTGAATCAAGAGCAATCCAGTTTGAATCCGGATTATAGAGACCTGAGACCGTGTCTAAGAGCACAGTTTTTGTGGCATCGCTGTACATCCTAATAAAAAATTCCCCAGTTCGGCCATTTGTTTGGCGCTCATACATTTTGGTCCACACGGCATCCGTCGTTCCGCCGGGATGTGAAATAGTTTCCGTTCTGATCTGCTTGCCTCCGTTGATTCGATCCTCGAATTCGATGACTGTTTGGTCATAGGGAGAGCGCAGTTGAACATGGATGTCGGAACGCGCATTGGTTTGTGTGTATGAGGCGAACGCACGTGGAGCACGTGACAGTGTCTCAGGATTGATTGTATCAACCGCTGTATTTGGCTCAATTATTAGCTCCCGTGTCGTCATCAGCTCCTCAATGGAACCGGAGAGCATCATGCCACGTTCCACCATACGTGCCTCGTGTATGAAACTCGTCGTTTCCGTGCTGGAAAGAATGTTCAGTGTGGACATTATTTGTGTGAAATTCTCAGTAAATGTAGCGAGTGTTGCACCACGCTTTTCTATTGCCTCCAATGGTTTTGGATCTACTGTCAGATCCCATGGCTCGCTCAGTGCATCGATCGGTGGGAGGAGAGCATCACTGATTGTGCGCAGGTCGATAAAGATCAGACTTGCTTCTGCTCCTTTTTTTGTAATGTCATCCTGCAATTTTTGCACTATTGCCTGCTTCTCATGCGCAGCCTTCTCTGCTGCTGCCAGATTGGCTAAGGCATCTGTTAGGAGTATCTCCTGAAGAGCATCAGACTCTACTGCCTGTATGAGGTCTTGGCTTGCAGACTGGAACTCGGTGAATGCACTCTCGTAAATTTTCGTCGGCTTCGTCAGAGACGCCTCAAGAGTGGCTACGTTTTTCTTGGCTGTTTTTAGGGCTGGAGCATCCGCAGTCCGCTGTGCTACCGCAGCCTTCCTCTTCGTCTGTAGTGCAGCTTGAGTAAGCTTCTCATTCGCTACCACGATGCCATACGCTTCTCTTGCCGATGTATAGTTTTTTAGTAGAGTCGCGTCTTTCGGCTGCTTTTTCAAAAGTGCATGTGCTTCCGTCAGTACTGCTCTTGCTGCTTTGATCCGGTTGTTACTATCAGTTATTTTCGCTTGCAGATCCAGAACAAGTTGTGTGCTTTCAGATGTTTTTTGTAGCACCGCCTTCGCCTTGTTTAGTGCCTCTATAACAGCATCCAAAGATTTTTGTGCAGATTGTAGTGTTTCATCTGCGAGATCCCTGTTCTTGGTATTCATGATAATCAACTCTTTTGCATTTGATACATCAATATTTAATTGATCGACCCTATCACGTGCAGTTTGTAGCGTACTCTGAAGAATCGTCAGTTGGCCATCTTCCTGTGCGAGCTGTTGCTGCAAATTGTTCATAACTTCCTGAAGCATCTGCGCGCGCTGCAGAATCGGCGCCACCGGACTCTCTGTCAGCAGCGTGCGCACCTCCATCGTTTCCGGATTTCCAAGTCGATCACGATGATTCTTCTGCCTGCGTCCCGGGCTGCGTCCAAGCATATTTTTCATCGAGCGAGCCGTATGGGACATGATCGTTTGTTCCCTCGATGCATGTTCTACAGAGTCATTCGTATTCGTGATAGACGTAGCGGCATCGAACAACGGATCAGCAAACAGCGTATCTGTTGCCTGCATATCTGTATCCGATGAGTTGAGATCTTTTGTCATGAAGGGGGTGGGGGAATGAAACGATCTCATTCCACGCTTCATCATCGAGGGCAGGCAGGTCATATCTGATATGTCTTTTGGATCATGTGTGATCAAGCGCTTCTTTCAGGGCTCAAACATGTTCTTGTGTCAGATAGCACAGTAGTGAGATGTAGTACGAAAAGTTGCCATCTGGGAATTGGTATAGAATGTGGCTATGTCTTTTCTCTCCGTCCAAGGCCTCTCTCTCAATATTCAGGGTCAGTCGATTCTTAAAAACATTTCGCTCGATGTATCGGAAGGTGAGATCATCGGGCTCATCGGACCCAATGGTTCCGGGAAGACGACGTTTTTCAATGTGCTCTCAGGCTTTTTGTCACCAAGTAGTGGAGTCATCCGTCTTCGGAAGAATGATATTACGAGAATGTCAGCGACGAATCGGGCAAGAGTCGGCATTGGCCGCGTCTTCCAGAACTTCGGTATTTTCCGTGATATGACGCTTAGCGAGAATGTTCTCGTCGCACTCGAGTCACTTCCCAAAGAGAGGCGGTCTGTCATCGGAGACTTGCGCAAAGCCGTTTTGAGCACGCTTACGATGGTCGGGTTACAGGATCATGCGGACAAGAAAGCAAGCTCACTCTCCGGCGGACAGATGCGCCTGCTTGAGATCGCACGGACGCTGATATCAGGGAAAGATCTTTTTCTGCTTGATGAGCCGACTGCGGGTGTGTCACCGAAAATGACCGGTCAGATTGCGTCTCTGATTCTTGAGCTTAAGAAGAAGGGCAAAACCGTGCTCATTGTGGAACATGATCTGCCGTTCATCCGGAAAATCTGTGACCGCGTGATCGTGCTTGATGTCGGCGAGGTCGTCCTGCAGGGCTCGCCGGAGGAAGTGCACGGTAATAGGAAACTCAAAGAACTCTACTTTGGTGCAGATCCCACAGAATAATAATGAAAAATTAATAACGAAAAGTGAAAAATAAAAACGTATCTTGAATACGTCTGAGGTTCCATTATGTTCTCTTTTCATTATTCATTTTTCACTTTACACTCAATCCCTATTCTTCCCCCGCTTTCTATGAAGAAATCAGTCATGCTGGCCGCACTCTTCGTTGCACTTGCTGCGTGTTCCCAGAGTCAGAAAACTATTCGTATCGGTTACATTGGACCCCTCACAGGTGATGCTGCTTCCTACGGATCTGATACTTTAAATGCCGTCCGCATTCATGTCGATGAAATCAACGCCGCCGGTGGTATCGACGGAAAGATGATCGAACTCATTGCCGAAGACGGCCGTTGCAATGGCGCCGATGCCGCATCTGCCGCACAGAAGCTCGTGAATGTTGACAACGTCATCGCCATTATCGGCGGACAGTGTAGCTCTGAGACGCTTGCAGCTGCTCCCATCGTCGAGGCCGCTAAAATCCCGATGATTTCGCCGGTGTCATCCAGCCCTGATGTTACAAAGGCTGGAGATTTCATCTTCCGTAATTATCCGAGTGACGCATACAAAGGCAAAGTACTTGCGAACATTCTCAAGCAGAAAGGTTTCACGAAAATCGCAATCCTGAGCGAAAATACGGATTTCTGTCAGGGCATCCGCACGACAATTGCCGCAAACTTGCCGACGGGAGCTCTCGTTTTTGATGAAATTGTTGATCCCGGTACCAAGGATTACCGCACGCTTGCAACTCGTCTCAAGGATCTGGAATTTGATGCACTCATCATCAACGGTCAGTCCGACGCGACGAACGCCGAGATGACAAAGCAAGCTCGGGAACTCGGCATTGTGCAGCCATTCTTCGGTACCGATACTGCTGACTCCGCAACTCTTCTGGCTCAGGCCGGTGAGGCGGTAGAAGGCATGACGTTTATCAATACGTCGTCCAGGCTTGGTGAAGGTGGACCGGATTCATTTGCGGCCAAGTTCCGTGCAAAGTTCGGTGAACCAAAGTCCAACTTGAGTTATGCGACACTAGCGTACGACGCGCTTGGTGTACTGGCTGAGACCATCGGCAAAATTGGCACGGACGGCGTGAAGATCAAAGACGCACTGGACGTACTCGAGCGTTACCAAGGTGAGGCCGGTACGTTTAGTTTTGATGCAAATGGCGACGTGGTTGGCATCGGTTATGCCGTGAAGCAGTTCCAAAGCGGCGCAATCGTAGAGCTTGAGCTGGTGGCGGCTGAGTAGAAAATAGCGATACGTTTGGCATGAGTCGGTAGAGACGTGCGCGCCGCTCGTCTCT
>CALRGQ010000007.1 GCA_943357915.1 Candidatus Peribacteria bacterium | reverse complement strand
TCGTGTGGATCACCAAGTACAGACGATGTGCCTTGAGTCTTCCTATCCAAAAGCGTTTGGAGATGCTCTTTAAGGGCATATGTAAAGAACTCAATGTCCGCGTTATAGGGATTGGGATGGAAGAAGACCATGTGCATCTTTACCTTACGATTCCCCCTGTCCAACCTCTTCCATATGTCGTGCAAATACTAAAGGGAAGAACTGCAAAAATTATCCGTAAGGAGTTTGCCAAAGAGCTCCGCCCGTTCTACTGGAAACCAGTCTTGTGGGCAGTGGGCTACTTTGTGGCAACGGTAGGAGAGATCAACCACGAAACGATCAAGAACTATGTTGAACAACAAGGAAAGAAAGATATCGAGGATGAGTGCAGCGAGATGGAGGGTGGAGGGGAAGCCACGCGGCTTTAGCCCGTGGCTAGTTCACTGTATTCTCTTAAAATAGCTTGCCTATCGATAGGGACTGATCCTTTTAGGCAGTAAAAGACTTGCAGTCTCACAAGTGCAGAATCATCTGCCTGTAGACGTACTGAACACGTTGTAACATCTGTCTCATGATAAATAGCATTATCATGACTAAAGTCCCTAGCAGCTTGAGCATGTGCATGTAGACCATATCCAAATTCCACATATCCTTCATCTTCAAGACGCCTGCATTCGTTAATTTCTTCTCGTACATTTGTTACAATTATTTCTCTGTCCGCCTTAAAGGTTTCTTTATCATGATGAGTCGGAGGGTATATTTTTTCAGGTTTAACAACAGGTGCAAACCTGCTGCTTTCATCAGTGATTACAGATGATGTTCCTTGGGATTCAATCATAGGGGAGGGAATTTATACCACTTTATAAAGAAATATCAATAATCTAGCAAATTATTTCGCGGGATTATCACGGAAAGTGGCTTCAGTATGACATTTTCTCATTCTCTCACGACATCTATATTCTTCCTGTCTGTATACCAATTTTCATGTTTTTCTTCCATACTCCCAGTATGAAAAAAGCCACCGATATACGGCGAATAACGGTTAGAGCAGGGGAAAGCCCTACTGAGCCGATGAGTATTGCTTTGGACGGTGTTGAGTCACATCTGGAAGTTTCCGTAGGACACGGCGCGCGGGTGACGATTTTTGATACCAGTTCGTCTGTGCTGCATTCTGTGAGTGTCACACTCGAGCCTGAGAGCGATGTGACGTATATCTCACTGAGTACCGGATCTGCGAGAAAGCTGGAATCTTCAGTCGGTGAAGGGGCTTCACTCCACTGGCACTGCACGACGCTGGGTGGAGCGAATGACGTTCATTCTCTTGTGTCCACCTGTGCTGGTCCGAATGCAGTCAGCAATATCGACTGGATTTTTTCGGTCTCGGGAAAAGACAAGCAGTCCGTGACCGTTCGTAATATTTTTGCGGCCAGAAATGGCGGCGGAGAAATCACACTCAAAGGAGTGGCCGAGCAGAATGCGTTTGCGGTCTGCAATGGCATGATCGAGATTACGGAGCAGGGGACTGGCACAGACACGTATCTTACTGAAGACGTGTTGATGCTGGATGCGACGGCAAAAGTCGATGCGATCCCAGGACTGGAGATTCGTACGAACGACGTGAAAGCGAGTCACAGTGCCACAGTCTCGCGTGTGACCGTTGAGGATCTCTTTTATTTTCAGTCACGCGGGATTGATAGCCTGACGGCACGCAGCATGTTTGTGGATGGCTTTTTGTATGAACTGACAGAGCGGATTTCACAGGAAAAAATCCGCGTTGCAGTACAAGCGGCGCTGAAGGTACATGGCTGATGGATTAAGTGACCTATGGTTAATATTTATCTTGAAGATTCCGTTCTCGTCTCTTAGCACGACGGATTTTTGCCTGGGCATGTGGACTAGGTTGCAGAGTGTTTTCGCCAGAGAGTCGATCGAAGGTATGGTATTCGGTCACCGCACGTTCGCTCGCTTCTTTTTCATTACAGGCTACATCCATTGCTGTTTCTGCTTCCTCTTGCTCTCTTTGCTCTTGAAGAGAAAATGCAGCTTCAATTTGATCACGTACCCCATATTTCATTTGTGAAGCAACCATGTTCAGTAAAACTGTTCTAGTATCATTTTTATTTGGTATGCGCGGCTGCCATCCACCTTTGTCGTTCTGGCCGTAGGGGTAAGGAGATTCAAAGTTGAACATAATGTTAACGTTGGAGAACTGTGCGGGATATGGTTTATAAGTCAAGAGAACGCTGTTGTCCAGAAATTAGGCACGCCAAAATTCACCCCATCGTGTAGTAGAGAAAGTGTTAGGTTTGTCCGACTTCGCCCTAAGGCTAGGCCGGACGATTCACGTATAGGGCTCTTGGCCCCGCAGAACCCAGTGTCCTATGAAAGGCACTGAGTTCTGAGGACCGAAGAGGGTGTTCCCTACTCAAAGTGTTGACTATGTTGGTTTCGCACTAATGAAAGTGCGATATACACCCCAGAGCATAGTTCCAGGTAAAACTCCCTGGTAAGGAGATATTCCATGCGCAGGTTCTCCTACACATACCTTGTTACGACTTAGTCCCAATCAGTAGCTTCACCGTGGTACCCCCTCTTGCGAGTAAAGGTCCTTCAGGTGCTTCTACCTTTCATGACTTGACGGGCGGTGAGTACAAGACCCAGGAACATATTCACCGTAACGTAGCTGATTTACGGTTACTAGCGATTCCAACTTCATGAAGTCGAGTTGCAGACTTCAATCCGAACTGAGACCGGCTTTTTCCGATTGGCTCCCCCTCGCGGGTTTGCAACGGTTTGTACCGGCCATTGTAGCACGGGTGTTGCCCTAGGCATAAGGGCCACGCTGATTTGACGTCATCCCCACCTTCCTCCGCCTTGGAGGCGGCAGTCTCCCATGAAAATACAACATAGGATGAGGGTTGCGCTCGTTCGCTGACTTAACAGTACACCTCAAGGCACGAGCTGACGACAACCGTGCAGCGCCTGTCTTCGGGTTCCTTGCGGCACGTCTCCGTTTCTGGAAACTTCCCGAGATGTCAAGCCTAGGTGAGGTTCTTCGCTTATTATCGAATTAAACCCCATGCTCCACCGCTTGTGTGGGTCCCCGTCTATTCCTTTGAGTTTTAGTCTTGCGACCGTACTTCCCAGGCGGCGAGCTTACCGCGTTAGCTAAGACACGGAAGGCAATTGAGAACCTCCCACATCGAGCTCGCATCGTTTAGGGCGTGGACTACGGGGGTATCTAATCCCCTTCGCTCCCCACGCTTTCGTCTCTCAGTGTCAGCAAGTGGCTAGCATCCTGCCTTCGCTTTTGGCGTTCTACCGCATATCTACGGATTTTACTCCTACATGCGGCATTCCAGATGCCTCTCCACTGCTCAACTCTTGTAGTTTCCATGACGCTCCCGGGGTTGAGCCCCGGACTTTTACCACAGACTTACAAAAGAACCTACAGACGCTTTACGCCCAGTGATTCCGAGTAACGCTTGTATCCCCTGTATTACCGCGGCTGCTGGCACAGGGTTTGCCGATACTTTCTCCTGAGGTACCGTCAAAAATTTCGTCCCTCAGAACAGGTGTTTACGACCAGTTAAGGCCTTCATCCACCACGCGGCGTCGCTCCGTCAGACTTTCGTCCATTGCGGAAGATTCCTCACTGCTGCCTCCCGTAGGAGTATGGACCGTGTCGCAGTTCCATTCTGGCTGGTCGTCCTCTCAGACCAGCTACCCGTCATTGCCTTGGTGAGCCATTACCTCACCAACTAGCTGATAGGCCGCAGGCTCCTCCCGAACCGATAAATCTTTCCTCTTGCGAGGGCATCCGGTATTACTCCTCCTTTCGGAGGGTTATCCCTGAGTTCGGGGCAGATTCCAACGTGTTACGCAGCCGTTTGCTGTGCTTTTAAAGGCACTCAACTTGCATGTGTTAGGCGCGCCGCTAGCGTTCACTCTGAGCCAGGATCAAACTCTTCGAAAAAGAAGATTTTGTGTATCGACTGTTTAGATCGATACATGGCTTCTAAATACCGTTTTTTTCCAAAGGTGGTACACCCTTTGTTTTAATTCCAAAGGAAATAAATTGGACCTAATTTTTCTCTACTACACGATGCTGTGAAGGAGCTTTTGGCGTGTGAGGCGTAAGGCTCCTTTTGGAAGGGAGACAAACAAGCCATTACGAATACATAGGCTTACTCACAGCTGGGGCATCTTACGAGTGCACCCGTGGAGCGTCAAGAACATTTTGCGTGATTTCAGAGTATTGGTGCGATTCTCACTGTTTTCGCTCATCGCTTAGGCATATTTCCAGCCAAGGCGGATACCTCTATCTATGAATTTTGCAGCCATTTCAGAAAGATAGTGATGCTTGCTCCAAAAAGCGAAGTACGGCTTACAATGGTGGAACGTAAAGAAATCAGCCACTCTGTTGATCCTCCGGAGAGTTCGTACTCTGTGCGTTCTTTTTGTAGAAAACTGTCCTAACCCACTCTTCAAGTTCTGCGAATCATCGAGGGTGTTGAGCATGGTAGCTAATTCATACGCGTCGTCGAGAGCGAGGGATGTTCCAAAGCCCAAGGTAGGAGTCATCGCGTGTTGCGCATCACCAATGAGTACGACACGGTTCATGAACCATCGGTCTGTGTACACATACTTCATCGGCGCAACATACGATTCTTTATAGCCTTTCTCAATCTCTTCTTTCGATACGCCAATCGATGTATAAAATTCTTGCAGTTCCTTGGGGACGATCTGGTGTTCGTTGCAGCTGGCGTAGATATCGTTACTCTCGATCGAGAGCATCGTTGTTTTGTTTTTGTGTGGCATGCACATGATAGTTGCATATTGGCTCCATTCTAGGAAAAAGCGTGTTTTTGTTTTTTCGAGCCAGAAATAACGAGCGACCCACGGAAGCTTTTTAATCTTGTATGAAAAAAATAAATCTCGTAATTGGGAGTGGGAACCTTCAGCACTGATCACTAGGTCAAACGTTGTTTTTGTACCATCAGAGAGTTCTACATGGGCGCAGTCGGGTTTGTTATCGATGTGGGAAATCGTCGTTCCCATTTTTATAGAGACGTCCGGATGTAAGTGTTTTCGCAGTAATCCATGTAAGTCCTCTCTTTTGATGCTGGTGATCGCATTATAGTTACTCACATGAAACACGCTATTGTAATGAATATCACTTAGCATTTTCCCGTGCTCGTTGAGATAATACTTATAACCAATTTGTTTCAAGAATGCATGGATTCCTCGGTCATGCGTCGCTTTTCTGAGTAACTTTTTCCCTTCATTGAAGAAAAATATTCCAAAGCCCATTGTTGAGAATTTCTTTTCTTTCTCAATAATCGTTACAGCATGCTTCTTGGTATTCAAGAAATTTGCTGTAGCTAAACCGGCTGGCCCTGCGCCGACAATGAGTATGTTCATTTGTTATATTATACAATAGTTTTAGTTAATTTACAATAATTTACAATATTCATGCCATCTTTCCTTGACGTTACGCCCGCGTACCCACTACAGTCCGTCAGCTTACTTCCCTCTCCCGCCTTCGCGGGACAGGTTTTATCCGGCTTCGTCTCTGGACTACGCCGCGATTTCCCCCACGAAGCATATGCCCACACTTATCCCGAGCAATGAAGACGTGCGCGTCTATGAGATCGCCGTCATGCTCCAACCAGACTTGGATCAGAAAGCCGAGAAGAACCTTATTTCTGAAGTAGAAGGCCATTTTGCCGACGCAAAGGCAGTCACGATCTTCAAGGATCCTTGGACCAAGCGCGGTCTTGCCTACAAGATCGGCGGCTTTACTGAGGCAAAGTTCATCATCTATTACCTCGAGATGGATCCGTCCGTCATCCGTGAACTGAATAAGCAACTCGGCCTCACGAAAGGCGTTTTGCGACATCTCGTTGTCATCCCTCCTAAGGGATACGAAGCTGTGAGCTACGAAGATAGGTACCACGACTGGCTCAAGAACCGCGTGACACTTGCTGACCAGAAGCAGAACAAGCGTGAGGAGCGTCTGAAGCAGACTGTGACGGACACGGCCAAGCGCGCTGCAAAACGTATGGAGAGTAAGCCAAAAGAAGCTCCGAAATTGCTTGAGATCGGCCAGCTTACGGAACAGCTCGACAAGCTTATCTCTGATGATGATTTGAAACTCTAATTCTGCACCGCGGGTCGAAGACCTGCTCTGTACACCGCGGGTCAGTAGACCCGCTCTCCTAAACCTTTCCACCCCGCACCCATGTCTAAACCTATGAAGCCATTCAACCAGAGCAAAGCCAAGCGCGTTGAAAAGAAAGTCTGTCCGTTTGACCGCGCTGGCGTCCACTATATGGATTACAAAGACTATCCAACTCTCAAGCCGTATATCGACTACTTCGGAAACATCCGCAAGCGTTACTACTCCGGCTTGTGTCTGAAGCACCAGAAGATGCTCAAGAATGCTGTGGAGCGCGCGAGGTTCCTCGGCATGCTCGCATACCGTAAATAATATATTCTCTCGATAGTTAAAACCCGCCTCTATGGCGGGCTTTTTTTATTGTATGTATTCTGCTGCCTAATAGATCTCCGCGTCTTTTGGATCAAGAATTTTTAGATGACTCAGCATCGCAGATTCTACGGTATCCAGTGTCCGCATTCTGTCCGCTAGCGAAAAACCCATCGATGCCATGCTGTCTTCAATCCATCTAGTTTCATACGTTTGATAATTCAGACGCTCCCTGCGGATTGCTTTCACGAGGGTGCGGATTTCTTCCTTGAGTAGTCTACGAACAACTCCGGACTGCTCACTTGGTAGTGACACGAATGTATCCATCCCTACGGTTGCAGCTATGGTTTCAAGTGCGCCTACTTCAACACGAGAGATTTCAGTACTGAGGAGGCTATTGCGTGGCCAGATCATCGCTTTTGTTTTTGCTTCTTCAAGGACTTCCAGGAATGTTTTTCCAGCGTAACCACCACCTTCGTTTGCTCGGTGAACGTTATGATATTCAATCCATAGAATTTGTTTTTCAAAAATTTCCGTGAGACTTTCTTCATTCATATTCAGTAATGCACGTGGAACTTTTCCATCGGCAGTCCGCTGTACCTGGAATGAGACGTGATACTTTCCACGATATGACTCAGCATTTTCATTGCGGTGATCAATGAATGAGCGAGCAAGATCTCGTGCGATTGTTCGTACGCCAAGAACGAGTACGGGATCATGGAAACGGCCACCAGAGCCTGCCCTGGTTCCTTCAATGCCATCTTTACGGATAGACGTCGCAAGTATTGGTTGCCGTTCAACTTCTTTCATTCCTGAGAATGCGATCGCAATTTGAGCAGACGGGAATTGTTCCGTTCCTTTAAAATCACCAGGCTCAAAATCGAATATGGGATATGGCCTATTGAAAATAATACCAACCGCTGAACGTTGTTTTCCGAGTCTAAAGAAGACGGAATTATATGGACGTGTCGCAGGAAGAATAATAATTCTGAGCTTTTGACCTTTCTCGAGAAGAACGTTATTCACCGGAACATGTGTACGAGGAAATTCTTCGATGATGTCACCAGAGACAGTATCGATAATTTGGTACTTTGCTTCTTGGGGGAAGCCTTTGCTTGATGCTTCTGTATACGCACTGTAACGACCCGGAGCCAGTATTGGCGGAGTGCCACCTTGTTTTGTCGTAAAGTATCTCCTGTTTTTTGTCTCCAGATTTTCGATCATAATTTGAGCGCCGAATGTGTAGAAATCACTATCTTCGTAGATCACCTCGAGGAGCTCGCCACCCTTGAGATCTTCTTTTGTCGCTTGAGTATTGTTGGAACCAGAATTTTTTTCATCATTTTTTTTCTGCAACTTTTGATCGCGCATATGTTCTACTTGTTCGCGTCGCGTTCGCTGTGACGGTGGGGCGACTGTCGTATCTACCATGGTGGCTGATGCAGATGGCACCACGATGAAGAGCACACCAAAGGTGCTCATGACGATACGAGAGAGGAACGAGAGTGGGGTAAGCATATAGATATTATAATATTATTTGATAATTAATCAATATTTTGTATTGTCTTCACGTAACCAGCGGTTCCCTGTGCCTTGTCGATACATCGCTCCGACTGGTAGCGTAGGAGCTATGTCCGGTCATTCCAAATGGGCAAATATTCGGGTGAAGAAAACCGCGCAGGACGCCAAGCGCGGGAAGGTTTTCACGCGTCATGCGAGGCTCATTGAGATAGTCGCGCGGACGGGAGGCGGGGATGTGACGAGTAATGCAGCTCTTCGGTCTGCTATTGATAATGCGAAATCAGAGAGCGTACCGAATGCGAATATTGAGCGTGCCATCAAGAAGGGCACGGGTGAGCTGAAAGGAGAGGCGATGCAAGAAGTCGTCTATGAAGCCTACGGCCCAGCTGGCGCTGCGTTTATCATCGAGTGCTTGACGGATAACAAGAACCGAACACTGGGTAATGTGAAAAATACTCTTGCGAAAAATGGTGGACGATTTGCGGAAAATGGATCGGTGATGTGGATGTTTCAGCGTGCCGGCGTGATCGCGGCACGAAGTGAAAAATTAGAAGTGAAAAGTGAAAAATTCCTTGAAGAACTAGAGCTTGAGCTGATCGATAAGGGTGCAGAAGATTTTGAGGTAATCGATGGACGCATTCAGGTCGTGACCGATAGTGCCAAATGGACAGGAGTGCGTGATTTTTTGACATCGCAGAATTTTGAGATCGAATCTGCGGGGTTGCAGTTTATTGCAAAGCAGACAGCGCCCGTGGATGCAGCTACTTTTGACAAAGTTCATGCACTGATGAATCTACTGGAAGAGGATGACGATGTGAGTGAGGTGCATACGAATGCTGTCGTAGCCTAAAAGTAGAGACGAGCGGCGCGCACGTCTCTACCTATGACTGTGCATTTGCCCACATCTAGACGCGCACATAGTTGAGATATAAACTGTGCACTCATGCGTGGTTTTTTGGCTTTAGTATCGGCTCTATGGCGTTACGCTGGAAACAGACGGCCTGTCGTTGTGCTGTATACAACGATGTTCGTGCTCTCGAATATCGTGTGGCTTTTTGAACCGTATGCCGTCGGACAATTACTCAATGGCGTACAGACTGCTGCGACGAGGGATAAACCTCTTACGGTTATTTTCTTTTATCTTGGGCTACTTGTTTCTCTTTCCGCTGGCTCTTGGTTATTGCATGGTCCGGCACGGATTCTAGAACGTCGGACAGCATTTCAGATCCGCATCGCATTTAAGCAGCACTTGTTTTCTACCATGACGGCTCTCCCGCTGCGATGGCACAAAACTCATCATAGTGGCCGTACGATAAACCGTATCGGTAAGGCCTCGAATTCGCTCTACGATTTCAGTGAAAATGGTTTCCAGCTCATTGAGATGTTGATCCGTCCGATTGGAGCCCTCGTTGCTTTGTCGCTTCTCTTGCCGATGGCCGCTCTCATCACGGCAGGCGCGATGATCGCAGCATGCATCGTCGTATTTTCTTTTGATCGGATTCTTTTCCCTCTCTATGACCAGATCAACGAAAAAGATCATAGCGCTGCGTCTGTGCTGCACGACTACATTACGAATATTACGACGGTGATCACACTCAGGCTGGAGGCACTGACGCAGAGTGAATTACTCCATAGGATGTCGCATCATTTCCCTATTTTTAAGCGTGAAACGGCGCTCAATGAGTGGAAATGGTTCATGGCGACGATGGCCATCTCTGTCACAACTGCTGGCGTACTAGGGTGGTATGCATATACGAATATTACGCTTGGGTTGCCGCTGCTTGCAGGGACGTTTTTCATGCTTTACGAGTATCTGCAGAAGATCGGAGGAGCTTTTTATACGTTTGCGTGGAAGTACGGACAGATCATTGAACAGTATGCAAACCTGAAAACCGTACAACCTATTTTGCGAGCGGACAAAGCTGATTCGCATGATGCGTGTCGGTTGCCTGCGAACTGGAAAGAAATCTCTATTCAGAAACTGCATTTTTCGTACAAAGATGAAGACGATCGTTCGCATCATCTCAGCAACGTGGCTTTGACGCTCCGACGTGGCAAGCGCATTGCATTTATCGGGGAGAGTGGTAGCGGCAAATCTACACTCATGGTGCTGATCCGCGGCCTTGAAACAGCGTCGAGTGCCGAAGTTCGGTGTGACGGGAAGCCACTTCGTCATGGGCTGAAAGATGTGGGGTCAACGACGACGCTCATCCCGCAGGAGCCAGAGATCTTTGAGAATACGATCAGATACAACATCACGCTTGGGACCCGTCATACAAAAGCAGATATCATGGATGATATTCGGCTCGCACGTTTTGAATCCGTCCTTAAAAAATTACCCGATGGCCTCGAAACCAATACCGCAGAAAAAGGAGTGAATCTGAGTGGTGGCGAGAAGCAACGCCTCGCACTCGCTCGTGGATTTTTCGCGGCCAAAAAGAGTGGCATTATTTTGCTTGATGAGCCGACAAGTTCTGTGGATCCCGCTAACGAACGAGCTATTTACGAAAATCTGTTCAAGAAATTTGCTGACCGTTGCGTTGTATCGTCGCTCCATAAATTATATTTACTTCCGATGTTTGATGAAGCGTATGTCTTTAAAGATGGCCGAGTGATCGCGCACGATACACCGAAGAATTTGCTCGGCGAAGGCGGCATTCTGTATCCGCTGTGGAAGCGGGAACGGGATCACATTACTACTGCCCCCCAAACCTAAACGTCGTCGACGTTGTTGCCGTATTAAAGTATTTATCGGTCACGGTCACCGTGAGCGTGTGTGTACCTTCTCGATCAACTGTTCTGGGCAGACGAATTGATCGTGAATTGAACGGTGGTTCCGTGAACGAGAACGATGCTTTGCTGTCGATATTGTATTTTACTTCGCTAAACGCCGAACCTCGGCTGAGTTCGAGCTCTACGGGAAATGCCGGATAAGAGACGGTAGCTCCGGCTGACGGCGAGAGGATCGTGACTTCGGGTTTTACATCACGACCCGGCGTTAGAGCCATGTCACATTCTTGCGTGGGTGCGACGGGGAGCTGCAAGAGTGAACCTGAGTGTGCTTCGTTGGAGTTCCATACTTCCATCTGTTTCGTCACCCAGTCCTGCACGCCGGTTTCCCACAGTGGCCAACGCGTCGGCAGTTCGCTCTTTGGGATAAAGAACGCACGCTCTTCGACGGCATCTGCAGGGCAGCTAAGAGAGGAAAGAAGTCCAGTGACTTTATCGACTCGTAGTAAGACACACGCAGGGTCTTCTACTGATGGAATATTTTCATCCAGGAAAAGATCGGTACTGCGGAGATGTACGGGTGTGCATACAGACGCCAATTCTCCGGATAGCCGTGAGATCTGTGGCCGAGAGAGACGGGAGGGGAGCACGAAGGCTGTCCGCCTGTTTTCCAGCTTCTTATGTGCGCTGACCATGTAGTCGTGCCACACGGGTGCGGCAGTTGTCAGTCCATCGGCTTTATCGAATAACGATTGGCTGGTTGCGTTACCGGCCCAGACGCCGGTAATAAGGTTTGGTGTGAAACCGATTGTCCAGGTGCTTTCTGGTCTGCGTAGTGTGCAGTTGTTTTTCTTGTCGCGTTCCAGACATTTGTTACTGGTACCGGTTTTGGCCGCAGCTTCGTAGCCAGGAATAGAAAGAATGCTCTTCCAGTAGTCATTCGGACGAGCTGAGACGTCGCTGAGGATAGACGTGATTTGCGCCGTATAACGTTCGTCAATGACTTGGTGAGCAATCTCATCTTTTGGCAGATACCGAATATTTCCGTCTTTATCTTCGATTTTTAAAATACTTTTCATGGGCAGGAAATTTCCGCCATCGGCAATGGTCGCGTAGCCCTGCACCATTTCGGTGAGCGGTACTTCCGCAGCGCCGATCGCGAGCGGCCAGCCGTAGTCAAAATTCGGTTGTGTCTTTCGGATCGTCGCTTTTTGCTCAGACGGTGACGGTACTCCCATGCGCGTTGCAAGTGAGAGAAGTGCGTCTTCACCGCCGCCTAAAAAGAATGCTTTGATGGCCGGAATATTCCGGGAACCACCAAGAGCAAGACGCATGGTTGTGAGCCCCCAAAATGTGCTGTCATAGTTTGCCGGCTGATCGGTACCAAATTTTGTGGGGACGTCCCAGGTGACAGACCCGGGACCGTAGCCCGCCTCGAAGGCAGTCAGGTACGCGAATGGTTTGAAACTGGAACCCGGCTGACGTGCAGCCTGAGCCATATCGATCTTCCCTTGGTGTTCGTCGTCATTGAAGTCGGCATTACCAACATAGGCCATGACCTCGCGAGTTTGTGGCGCGAGTGACACCAGTGCGATATTTGCGGCACCGAAACGTTTCTGAATATCATCTTTATGGCTTTCCACTGCTTTCTCAGCAGCTTGCTGCAAGTTCCAGTCCAGTGTCGTTTGGATCCTAAATCCGCCTTGCTCCAGAATAGTTTCATTGATTCCCAGCAACTCTTGCACTTCGCTCTGAATCTTTAGAACAAAGTGTGGCGCGCGAATATTTTGCCTTCCCGGAGAGAATTCTATCTTTTGCAATTCTTCCAGTGCCTTGGCCTGATCCTCAGAAGTGATCTTGCCTTGATCGAGCATATTTCGAATAACCTGATCGGTGCGTCCGCCAATGTACAGCGAGGTTGAACCTGAACCTATGCGCGTTCCGATAAGTCCAATGCGCACTGCGGCATCCGGGATCTCAGAAGTTGCTTTGATTTTTCCAGACTGAATATCTAGTTTCGTTGTGTCCGATACAGTCGTCACGAGGTGCGAGCCGTACGGATTGAAATACGAAGGTCGTTGGGGGAGCGATGCGAGTATGGACGCCTGTGCGAGCGTGAGATCAGTGGCACTGATGCCAAAGTAGTTCTTGGAAGCCTGCTCGATGCCATAGGCATTGTGCCCGTAGGGGATCCAGTTGAGGTACAGCTCCAGAAGCTCGTCTTTGTTGTATTTCCGTTCAAGCTCACAGGCCAGCATGAGCTCACGTATTTTGCGTGTAATGGACCGTTTACGGCCGACTAGGGCATTGCCCGCAAACTGTTGTGTCAGTGTGGATCCTCCGGAACGAACGAACATGCTGGGAGCAATTTGGCTGAGCGAAGCGCGAACAAAACCAATGACATCGAAACATGCACTACGCGATAGGAACCTCTCATCTTCGATCGCAATTGTCGCTTGTTTCACAAATGGACTAATGCTTGCACTCGGAACGTACGTCCGATCTTGTTCTGAAAAAAGCCGATAGAGCTCAATACCGTTACGATCCAGAATGACAGTACTTTGCGCGGGAAACATCGTCATCGGGTCATCGATATTCGGGAGTGTGAACCACAAAATGACTACAGCAATGGCACCAAATCCAGCAAGTCCGCCAAAAACTTTCAGTATCAGTTTGAACCATTGATTCCTGGTTCGTGGTTTCCCTACGAATCCAACAATGCTTTGCATCATGCGCCGAAAAATACCTGTTCCATGGCTGGCTCCTGCATGTTTCCGGAAAGTATGGATCTTCCGCTGTGCGTGCGTCATAGTCGTTCGGTCAGCATCAGCATTTTCGCCGATGTTGCGGGTATGAAAACCAAAGTCGATCATGGACACGGCAGTCTAGAGCAGATGGCTCAGAGACTCAATACATGCCACGTGAACGCTCTTCAGTTTACGGGTGTGATGTGGTACAATATTCAGATGCGTCTACAGCATGTCCTTCTCCTCGGCGCGGTCTGGTTACTGTCTCCGATGGTTGCGCTCGCCGTGTGCCTTCCGCATCAGGTGTGTGTCGATACCGGTGTGACGAGTACTATTCCCAGTATTTTTGCGGGTATCGTGAATCTTCTACTTCTATGGAGTGGACTGCTTGCAACTGCGCTCTTTCTCATTGGCTGTATCCTGATGGTTGGTTCCGGTGGTAGTGATGCCATACTGAGTAACGGTAAGAAAATTATGAAGGCATCATTGATTGGCCTGGCAATTATCCTCAGTTCCTGGCTTATTCTTTCGACTGCGGTGTACGTCATCGCTGGTTGATTTTGGTGTTATACTCTCTTCTCGATGTCCACTCCACATCATGACATCATCAAGCATCTCCTTGAACAAGCCGAGCAGCTCAAGCTTGAGTCACGTCATGAGGAAGCACTTGTTCTGTTAGAAGGGATTTTGGCGAAGGATCCCAACAACATTACAGCACTGGAGGAAATTGCCGATAACGAACTCAGTCTGGAGAGATATGATCGTGCAGAGGTTGCAGCGAAACATGCCGTTGTTCTCGATGCGAATCGTTTTGATAGTCACTATGTTCTTGGTTTCATCGCTTCAGTGCGGGAGGAATGGGAGAGATCTATTAGTTCACTGAAAATTGCCAATCGACTGGAACCAAATAATCCGGAAATTTTGCGGTGCCTTGGTTGGTCACTCTTTTCTGCCGGACACACTGTGGAAGGAGTGGTGACACTGGAACGGGCACTTAATTTGGAAAGTCATAACCCGCTGATTTTGTGTGATCTTGGTGTTGTGTATCTCAAAATGAAGGAATTCCCGAAGGCAAGAGCGCTTCTGGAACGCGCACTGGAGATTGATCCTGAAAATCTGCGAGTGCAGGAATGTTTGGAGATGGCGGGTCGGATCTCTGAGCGCACTGACACGGGAATGGAGAACATCGCATAAATCCATAGTCATTGGTACACTGATATCCATGCTGCGTGAAACGCTCATGGCAACGGTATTCTTCCGGAGGTCCGCAAAGCGCGGCATCGTGAATGTGTTTCGAGAGAAAGGATTTGGGACAGCGGTCGGTTCGCTCTTTGGCGTCATTCTACTTGCGCAGATCATCGTGCTTTTGGCAGTCGGGGTGCAGGGGGGTGTCGTACTCCTGAGGGAACGCACAGACCTGCGGTTACAGATCAGGGCGACTGCCACCGATGCACAGATTCAGGATCTGTACCAAAATTTAGGGCAGCTTCCATACATCGAGGATACGGTCTATATCACGCGGGAGCAGGCATTTGCACGTCAAAAAAAGAAAGATCCCACCCTCATCGAGTTTCTCGTGAAATTCGGCATTGAAAATCCGTTTCCGGATACCATGGGCGTACGCCTGAGGCGACTGGAAGATTACCCCGCATTTCTACAGTTCCTGAAACAGCCGGTATTTGCTGCGGTTGTTGATCCTACGTTTCTGACAACAACGACTGATCAACAACAGCAAGTGGAGCAGCTGACACATGTTGTTTCGAGTGTGCGGATCGTCCTCTTTTTCATCGTAGGACTTGCAGTCATTGTCCTGTTGTTTGTGGTTATCGAGCTCATTCGGCGTCGTGCACTCAGTAAGCGTCAGGAACTTTTTGTACAGCAACTTGTGGGTGCCGGTCGGATGGAAATTTTGTTTCCGTTTTTCGTGGAAATGACCTGCATGCTACTCGTCGCACTTGCGGCATCACTTCTTCTGGAAGGCGCCCTTATTCTTCTTTTGCCACATTTTCTTCCTGTGCTCGCAAGTGATGGCATCTTCAGTACGTGGAGTTCTACTACCGGATTCGTGCTCTTGCAATTGGCACCATGGATCATCGTGACCGAACTTGTGCTTGCTCTGGCGCTCTCCATTGTTGGCACACTGATCGCATTTCGTGGCCAGATGTCACACTCTCTTTTGTCGACTTCGTATCCCCAATAATCCGTGCCACATTCACATACCGATGAGGCCATCGTTCTCCGGAGCCACAACGTTGGAGAGACGGATCGTTTCTGTGTTCTCTTCACGCGAGACAGTGGCCGGATCACTGTTCGCGCGACGGGTGCTCGTAAAATTCAGAGCCGCCGCGGCCGCGGACTGTTGCCATTGCATCGGATCAGCGTGACCTGGGAACAGCACTCGTTTGGTAACTCGGTTATTTCTGTGGAGTGCCTAGATGCAAACAGCGCTGCCTGGTGTGATGCGCAACGTTTTTCGTGTGCGGCGCAAGGGATCGAGCTTTTGCTGGCGCTCACGGAAGACGGCTTGGATCTTCCGGATGTGTACGATCTCACGGCTGAGTTTTTGCGAGCATGCGGTTCTACGGTACCAACGACGGCGCTGCGGTTATACACGCTGAAGCTTCTGAAACTGCTTGGCTATCTGCCGTCTGCAGCATCTACACCTGTACGGCTTTCACCGGCATTCGCACAAATCCTCAACACTCTTGATGATATTCGGCTCACGGATATGACGGTTCTTGGAGATAGCCTCTCGGTTGAAATCGGGCGGTTCCTTCAAGGTTTGCTCGGGAGCCAGCTCGGCATTTCACTCAAATCTCCTGAAGTACGCTTGAGTATGTCCTCAGCCGTGACGCCGATTTGCCAATAGAGTGGACGGGCCTGATATGCAGAGTAATAACGTTCCAGAACTGCGCCGGAACCGGGCATCGTGACTTCGCGATACCAGATCGCCTTCATGCCATCATGCCGTTCACCTGCTTTACGTTTTGCACCGACGGGGATATCAGTGGTGTAGGAAATTTTTTCTTCTTTCGGTGCTCCGATACGGTCATAAATATATGGTCCGGTCACTTCTGACGTGCGGGCATCACGCGTGCCGTAATAGATAAAAAATGCGCGATCTTCAGCATCGGATGCTGTTTGGATGAGAAGGGAACCCGGTGTGTCGTTGCGGAATTTCATGTCAACACTTGGTGGGTAAATTGTCGCATCAGTGCCTTGAGGACTGTAGTAACTCACGGAGTAACTATGGTTCTTACGCTGGACGATCGGCATGCCGTATTCCCATGGCCCACGGTACGCAGTGGAGCTCACTTGGCACAGGCCGCCTCCGTAGTCTGGGAGCGTTTCATTGCCTTGGATCACAAGTTCTTTTCGGTAACCGGTAGCGGCAGTCACCGGTCCGAGGATTTCAACAAACGAAAAGATGCTGCCTTGCGGAATGAGATGACCGTTGAACTTGGCAAGACCGACTTGGATGTTATGTCTCCGATTCACCGGCGATTTTGTGAAGACAGATTCACCGATCGTCACAACTTCACGAATGCCCATTGCCTGTAATTCTGCATCACGGACGTCGACGATCGGCTGAGTTTCCTCGACGGGAAGTTGCACGGTCGCGACGCTATTTTCCAGTGCTTTCAGCGTCAGCGAGGCTGCAAGAGTAGCGTTTACCTTACGTCCCGTGAGCCCGATGCCATCAAAAACAATGCTTCCTGTCGCATTGCGACTAATGATCACACTACCGGCTGGGCGATCTAGCTTCGATGACACCTCAGTTTCGATCGTGCGTTTTATAGCGTCTGCATTCCAGTCGGTTCGCTCTTCCCACGTCCAACCCTTGGCGGCCATAGCTTTAGCGTCGGCTGCAGGATCAACAATGTCATCATCCCCACAGGTTTTAAATCTGGCCGGAGGCACAGCTTCCACCCCTCGATACAACCACACTCGCTTTGTCTGACGCCACTCGGGATGAGCAGTAACCGAAACTGAGATGATGTGATGACCGTCGTTATACGTCATGCTGGAGGCTGCTGCAGCCACAGGTGTAGCGTAGAGCAGCAAACCTATACCGATGCTGAAAGAGGCGAATCTGACGTACATGAATAGAGTGTAGCAGTCCTAAAAAACAGGTGCGCTTTTCAGCTCATCTAGTGCCTTATTTACGAGTGCATCAGCGCGTTTATTTTGCTCACGAGGAACGTAGACGAAAGAAATATGTGGAAAGTTAGCTTTTAGTTCTGTGATTTCTTGTATCAACGGCTGGAATGTCACCATTTTCACACGATATTCGCCGCTGAGTTGCTTCACGACAAGTTCGGAATCCAGATGGCAAATCAGGTGATTTGGACAGTACTCTTTGGCGATCTTGAGTCCGGTAATGAGTGCCTGATACTCAGCAATGTTATTCGTGACGATACCAATAGCTTCGCCGTACTCACGGAGTATTTCGCTTTTCAATGGATCAATAAGTACGCAGCCTACCGCAGCTTGTCCTGGGTTTCCGCGTGAACCGCCGTCCGTGAAAAGATGCAGCGTTCCGCCGATAGCAAGTGGCTGCTCCGCCTCTACTGATGAACGCGTTTCGAGTGCCTTACTTAACACCTCAGCCACAAAATGTTCACGCTCACGGACCTTTGGAAAGACAGTGTGCAGCTTACGTTCCAGTGTCACGGGGAGTTTGACCATGGGAGAAGTATAGCGCGTGCGTTTGAGAAGTGGTTAGTGGTTAGTAATTAGTGGTTAGTTTTTTTGCGAAAATCATTGAAAATCGCTTGCGACTAATCACTAGCCACTAACCTCTAGCCACTTTTTTTACATGAACATTCTTTCTTTTCACATCCGCAGGATGACGCTTTCGGTACATCAAGCTTAAACCTTCCCTCCCGAAAATCCACCGTAGAACCGCCGATGCGGTGCAATGCCTGAGGAGTTGCGATGAGTGATACATCTTTCACGTTGGCGTTACTAAATTCACGGTCTTCTGATGTCTTGAGTTCTGCAAATTCCATGCAGAAGCCACCGGAGTCGTCACTTCCTACTCTTAAGAGACATGTCTTTTTTCCTTCTGCTTTCGCAATTTCGAGCAGTGCCTTTGCCGCACTTTCGGTGAGAGTGAGTTTTTGAGGTGGGACGGGTGACAACTGCAGAAGTTCTGTAATGTCGTTCACCATATTTTCAATATCTGTATCGGTGAGCCCATGAGACTTGGCTCCGGATTCCAGTGAGTCCAGTGTGTTAAATGCGCACTGAAAACAATGCAGTCCGTAGGCGGCCAGAATATCCGCTGCTTCAGGGTGCAGTCCGATGATTTCCATGACGTTCATCGATGCATCAACATCTGGAATTTTTTGCTTGGGAGCCTTTTTTGGTTTGGCAAGCGCCTTTGATTGTCGTGTCTTTGGCATAGTCATAGTCTATACTTCATGCCTTCCTGCATACGAGTTTTTTTATGAAGATTCTTCGCACGCTCGTCCTCGGCTTGCTTCCACTCATTGCGCTCGCGCTTGGCTTTCAGATTGGCACAAGTTATGAGTTTCACCAGCTCGCGTCTGAACGTTCCCAGATAGAGGATCTGTATTCATTGTCCGGTAGCGGACACACAGTACAGAGTGACCCGGAAAAGGAAGTAGATCTTTCGCTCCTTTGGGGCGTATGGCGACTACTCAGAAAACATTATGTCGCACCCGATGACCTGCAGATTGATACCATGGTGTATGGTGCCGTGAGCGGGCTTGTGGCTGCGGTTGGTGATCCGTATACGGTGTTCATGACACCACTTGATACCAAGTCTTTTGAGGACTCCATGTCGGGCACGCTGGAGGGGATCGGTGCGCAGCTCGATTTTGCTGATAATGCTGTGGTTGTTATCGCTCCGCTCAAAGGTTCTCCCGCTGAGAAAGCAGGGCTTCTGCCCAAGGACATCATCATCATGGTGAATGGGAAAGATATCGATGGTCTTTCGTTAGAGCAGGTTGTTGATTTGATTCGTGGGCCGAAGGGTTCCGAGGTCACGATCGTTCTTGTGCGCAAGGGAACACCAGATCCGATCACGCTTACCGTGACTCGGCAGGCTATCCATATTCCAAGCGTTGAGTCCAAAACGCAGCAGACGCCGGAGGGTCTTATTGGCATTGTGACACTGAATCAGTTTGGTAATGATTCGATCCCAGAAATACAAAAGGCACTGGCTGCGTTTCCGAAGAATCTCAAAGGTATTGTCCTTGATCTTCGGTACAACGGTGGCGGCTATTTGGAGGGCGCAGTTGATCTTACCTCAATGTTCCTTACAGCTGGCGACGTTGTGACGGTTCACCGGCGTGATGTTCCGCCTGAGGTTCATAAAGTTTCTGGCACGACAATTTTTCCCAGTACGCCGCTTGTCGTTCTGATCAACGAAGGCTCGGCCAGTGCATCGGAAATTGTCGCTGGAGCGCTGCAGGACGCGAAACGTGCGACGATTCTTGGTATGAAGAGTTTTGGCAAAGGCACGGTGCAGGAGATTTTGGATCTGCCGGGCGGCTCTGCGCTGCGGGTCACGACTGCCAAGTGGCACACGCCGGCAGGTCATGACATTAGCAAGAAGGGCATCACGCCCGATATTGTGATCGATCGTACGCTGGAAGAATATCGTGCGGAAAAAGACCCACAGCTGGATGCGGCTCTTGGGGTTTTGGCTGGAAAAAAAGTAGAGAGTCAGGTGATAAAAACTGGGACGGGTGGGACGCGGTAGTTTTTGATTTCTTCCGATTACTCGGTGCCGTTTTCATAGAGCAATAATCTACTGCGGAGCACGGAGATTTCTTTTCCAATTGCTCTCATAACATTCAGACCTTCTTCTACCCCTGCATCTTCAAGGTCAAAGGCAGTAATTGCCAATCTCGTTTCGCCAAATTTAGGTCCTTGTTCATTGCAGAATTGCGCGATATTTAGTCCTAAGCCTTGAGCAATGTTGCCTATTCTTCCAATTGTTCCTTTTACACTTGGATGAGTGACGACACCTCTGACTCCTGTACCTTTACGCTCAGTCGGGATCATCCGAGGTAGCGTGTGTCCTGGAATGTTTCCGGTATTCACACTGCCATGATGGGCAAATGCTGTTGCATACCCCGCTCCTTCCAATCCGAGCTTTTTCTGCGTTCCAGATCCTGAAGCAGCGGTATGTGGTGTACCGAAAAAGAGGGGATGTTGAGTGATTTTTTGAATGGTGTCATTTTGGAACATCGCAGGTCCTTCCGTGGGGAAGACATCGAGAGCGACGCTCACACCTCTGTCCATACAATCCAGTAATGCGGCGGGATTAATAACACCTCCTCGAGAGGTATTCACAATAAGAGAACCAGATCGTACCTGTTGCAACAATGTTGGCGTTAGTACTTCTGTATCGCCGGATGCATGAACTGAAATCACGTCTGCACTGGCAAGCAGTTCTTGCATAGATGTCATACCCTCAATTGATTGTGTGTCAGTGAAGATAGTTTTTCCAAAAAAAGGAGCAGCTTTTTTCGCTGTTGCTCTTCCAATTCGGCCGTAGCCAACAATACCAAGAGTCCGTTCGTCCAGCTCTCGTGGTTCAACGGTTTGGTCTCCTTTGGGCCACGTGCCCTTTGCCAGACTGTCTGTGCCCTGCTTCAGTCTTGCCGCCCATGCCAACATAAACGTTACAGCACGTATCGCCACGGCCTCCGTACTAGCCCCTGGAGTATTCATTGTTGCGATACCGGCCTCCGATGCAAGATCCATTTTTATATTGTCAGTTCCCACACCGACGCGAACGAGAAACATGAGCTGTGCCCACTCTTGGATCGCATCAGGTGACATGAATTTTGTTGCACTTCGTATAAGAGCAGCTTGAGCGATTGCTGGATCATCAACAACCTCTATACCTGGACTGTTTTCCAAGTGTCGAGTTACATCAGGACTAACGCCGTCTCGCACCGCAACCCGGAAGGGATGCGCATTGCCCTTACTGTCAATATCGCCTGCATAATGAATACTCATAGTTCAATAGTAAGTCTATTTTACTAATTGTCAAATTATTGTAAATCATGGCTCAAATCACTCAATTCAAGGCTATGAAACTTCATGATTTTTCACTACCTAGTACGCAAAAAGTTCGTCTTCCCTGAAGAAGCGAGCCACTTCTTTCTCCGCAGTCTCCAGGCTATCAGAAGCGTGAGCGACGTTGATCATGACATCTTTGCCAAACGTTGCGCGCAGTGTTCCAGGTGCTGCCTTGCGGCTATCTGTCACCCCTAACATATCGCGCATTTTTACGACGATGTCCTCACCTTCCAGTACTAGTGCGATCACCGGAACTGAGCTCATGAATTTCTCGATCTCGGGATAGAACGGCTTATCCGCAACGTGTGCATAGTGCTCTTTCAGGATCGCAGGTGTGAGACGAATCATCTTGCAACCGCGAATCGTAAAGCCAGCGGATTCAAATTTGTCGATCACCTTGCCGCAGAATTTTCCAGCGACGGCGTCGGGCTTGAGGAGGATAAGAGTGCGTTCCATAGGTGAGAGGCAGGGAAGTTGAGGTATCTTTACATGAAAACACCAAGGATCACAACCCTGCTGATCCGCAAACATTAAAATTCATCAGGCAATCAGTGATCCTACAATGGCTAATCATACTCACTCAATTCATCGGGATCTATTTGACCATAGCCTGAGGCACGCGCGGTCTTGCGTCGCATTGCCCTAGCTCTTTCCTCGAGAGTGCCTGCTGGTCTTACCAAAGATGCCGGTATTACAATCGGATCACCGTGAGCCATTGTTCCGGCACGAGGACTTCTGTCGACTTCGATTGGCCTTTGATTGTTATCGATGGAGTATCTGGCTCCATAATCACATTGGAGAATCACAATCACCTTCATATTTTCGCCTGTCTCATCGAGCGCGTCATCCAAAGGCTTTCCCATTATTACCATGCATTGCCCGTGACAAGCATCAATTTGAGCGCATACTTGAAAACGGCAAGAAGAACCCGGTTGGTCGTTCAGCATTGCCCCCACCTCTGCGACGATTGCCTCTGCTGCCTTTCCATCTACAGGTAGGTAGTTATGTGTAAACGTCTCATGCATATACTTATAAAACATCAAAATATGTAATTTGTCAACTACCTTCTTCACTAAGCCATTATCAGCTCTTCCAGCTTCTTCTCCCCATTCTCCTTCCCAATCACAACAAGCCTCAGCCGGTCAGTTTGTAGTAGTTTTGCGGCTAGTTTATTGATCTGAGAGACCGTCACTTTCTCGATTTCCTCAAAATACATTGGGAGATCACGAACGGCCGGATACAGAAGTTGTTGCTTACCAAAGAAGTGTGCTCGCTCTTCCGAATCTTCCATCGAAAGTGTGATTTTGCCCTTCAGGAAATCTTTGGCGCGGCGTAGTTCTGCTTCGGTGACGCCGTCTTTTGCACATTCTTCATATTCATGACGAATAGCAGAAATGGCTTCATGGAGACGGCTTTGGTCTACACCAGCGCGGGTGGAGAGCAGGCCAGTGTCCATATAGTTATCAGTCGCTGTGGAAATGTAGTAGCACAGGCCACGCTTCTCGCGGATGCGGAGGAACATTCTGGAACTCATGGAGCCGCCGAGGATGACCGAGAGAAGTTTCTGTGCGAATTGGTCTGGATCCAATGCTGAGATTCCCTCAACGCCCAGGACAAGGTGCGCTTGCTCTGTTTGTTTGGTCGTCAGTGAAATACGTTTGCCTTCGTGCTTCTTCACCGGATCAAATGCGCCAACTTTTTTACCTTTAATGCCTCCAAAGAAATCTTTCCCCAGCTGCATTGCGCGTGATTCATCGATCTTTCCTGCGAATGTGACGACCAAATTATCCGGTGTGTAGAGCTCGTTCTTGTGGTTCATAAAATCATCATGGGTCACACTGCGGATTACTTCTTCTGTACCAATCGTATCCCAGCCCAGCGGCTGATCTCCAAAGACCAGTGTCTCAAAATCCCATCCCGCCTGGTACATCGGCGTGTCTTGGTACATGCGGTATTCCTCGATGATCACACCACGTTCTTTCTCGATCTCCTCCGGAGGAAACGTAGCGTTCTGGAGCATGTCTGAAAGCACATCACATGCCAGCTCTACTTTCTCAGCTGCGACTTTCACGTAGTAACCGGCGTATTCTTTTCCAGTAAATGCATTGAAATCACCACCGACAGAGTCGATCGCCATGCTGACTGCTGCTGCATTCGTATATTTCTTGCCGCCTTTGAAGAACATGTGTTCTAAAAAGTGGCTGATGCCACGGTTCTTCTGGATTTCATAGCGTGAGCCGGCACCGGCAAATACCAGAACTGTGACTGCAGATGTTCCGTCTGTCGGAGCAGTGAGGACGGGAAGGCCGGACGAAAGTCTTTGCAGTGAGTACATCGTGCAGGAGTGTAGGGAAGAGTTAGCCTTGACGCCAGTAGAGGGGAGTCTGTACCCTCTCTTGGCTTTATGCTTGGTAAGTTACGTTGGCGTCGGCGTCTACGCGTGCACGGGTTTCTCGCACGTTCAGCCTCAAAGAATGGCCGTAAGGTCATTGCGCGCCGTCGTGCGCAGGGTAGGAAGCGTCTGACGGTGCAGAAGAAAACCAAATAGCGGCCCTAAGAATGGTGATGTTGGCTTTTTTGTCATTTTTATCTTTTTATTAGATAAACCATATTTGCTATCATGCGGATGCATTATTTATTTCATTCCAATCTCCATACTATGGAACAATCCAAAAAGTACCGTGGAACTGCCCTCGTATTAGCGATGGTCGCCACCGTATCTCTCTCAGCAACCGTCATGAACTCCTCGAGTATATCTGTTCCTCCTAGGGAAACACATCTTGCGTGTAAAAGTTCTTCATGCGTACCTGTTCCAGGTTCAGGAATGGATCAATGCGAGACTAACGAGGATTGTGGTGGGGTTACAGTTACACATCTTGAGTGTGCAAACTTTTCATGCGTACCTGTTCCAGGTCCAGATTCAGCACCGGATCTTTGCGCGACCGACGCGGATTGTGATTAATTCATTCTAAGGCTTCGAAACACCCCCGCATCAAAGATACTGTGGTGCGGGTTTTTTTGTTGTATCATGACGCTCATGGACTCAGTTCGTCAGGCATCGGGTTTTCTGTTTTACACAGTCGGTGTACTGCTGATTGCGTTCATTGTGCTCATGAAGCGAGGCTTGTTTGTTGAGTTTGCACCGTACCTGCATATTTTGGATCTTCCGATCATTCTTATCACTATCCTCTACGCCGGAAGCAGTTTGTATGTCAGTCTGTCGCGCGGCAAAAAGTCATTACCGTTACTTCTGGTTGTTTTTGTCCCACTCGGCGTTTTCTTCGCGGTATTTTGCTGGTTCAATTTTGCAATGCCGTTTCCGACGTTTTAGTTAGTGATCTACGAAAAAAACGGCTCAAGACTTTCTTCACGGCAGCTTTGATAAGTGACTTTTTGGATCGCAATGTGTGTGCGAAAGCATCTGTGTCACCGTACGCGGAATACTGACGATTGCTTCTGGAATATCGAGCTTATGATTCACGAAACGTGCGGCGACGAAGAGGTAGTCACTGAGTCTGTTCACAATGACGATGACTGCTTCTGTCACCGGTTCGCTATTCATAAGTTCGACGATCCAGCGTTCGGCTCTACGACAAACGGTGCGCGCCTCATGTAGTTTTGCTCCGGCAGGTGAACCCCCCGGAAGAATGAAACTCGTCAGAGGAGATAGCTGAGTCTCCATACTATCGATCCACTGTTCCAGCGTCGTCGCATGAGACAGATCCATGCGCAGAATATTAGCCCCACTCTCAAGTGGAGTTGCGAGGTCAGCACCGATTTGGAACAGAAGAGATTGGATCCACAGGAGCTGGGTTTTCACAGAGACAGGCAGCGTTGTATCGGTAACCGTTGAACCGAGGATCGCATTCAGTTCATCAAGCGTTCCGTAGGCGTGCAGGCGTACGGCAGATTTAGACACTCGCTGTCCGCCAAAAAGTCCGGTTTTGCCCGTATCGCCAGTTTTCGTATAAATCTTCATGCTCATGAGGAGCACAGTATATACCTATGATTTTTTGAGCTCTGCAAGCACTCCTGTATGGATCTTTTCTACTTCTTCCTGCGTTAGCGTACGGTCATCTGCTTGGTAGGTGAACCGGAGCGTCAGACGTTTGCCGATGTCGCCTTCGTAGAGGTTGATGATGACCACGTTACGCAGTAGTGGATTGATCGTCATGAGTTTTCCGGAGATCGTACTGAATGCGGTCTTCGGGATCTCGAGAGTCTCGTCAAATTCCACCGCGGGGAACGCGGGTAGAGGAGAGGTGATCAGAATATTTGGTTCGATCTTCAGGAGTGTCTCCAGGTCTATAATGGTCACTGCTGTGCGTCCAGTAAGATCAAATGCTTGACGAATATTCGGCGCTACTTCTGTCAGCAGCCCCACTGTTTTTTCTTTGCAACGAATACTCGCACTACGCCCGGCATGCGCAAACGCTGGAAGCTTTTCTTTGGTTTGCGTGAACGAGAGTGTGTAACCGGCCTGTTTCATCGCGTGTGAAAGACCGGCTTTTGCAATGAGAAGCGGATCATTTTTGAGCGTCGTTTTTCCTTTGGCTGCCGCCAGCAGCACGAGCTCCCCTCGTTCACTGCCCGGAGAAAACACCTGTCCATATTCAAAGACTTTGAGTACGGGCTCGTCGTACATCACGAGTTCACGTCCGGCTGTCTCCAGTAAGGCCGGCACAAGACTCATACGCATGCGTGAAAGTTCTTCACCGATCGGGTTTTCTATCGCGACACTCTTACTCGGATCAAGCCCAGCTTTCTTCAGCACAGCAGGGCTGGTGAATGCGAGATGCAGAAGTTCTGTATAGCGTTCATCTTTCAGCCCATCACGCAGTATATTGATACGAGAGTCGCGTACTGGCGGAAGAATAGATGCTTCTGCCATCAACGGAGTGACGTTTGCGTACCCGTAGACACGCGCTACTTCCTCGGCGATGTCTTGGACATGTGTGATGTCTCGTCTCCAGGCTGGTGGAGTCACGGTGAGTGCGCTATCCGATCCTTTCACATCGCAACCGAGGTCGGAGAGAATTTGCTTAAGTTTTTTGGTGTCGATAGGCGCGCCGATGTAGCTGAGGATTTTTTCGAGCGTTACGTTCACCGGTTTCGGAGTTTCAGATGCTCCCCATGTCACAACTTTTGATTGTACCGTGCAGTCTTTGGCGTTTTCTGTGAGTAGCTCGATAGCGCGACGAAGCCCAGTAGATGCTGTAATTGGCAGTACGCCTTTTTCATACACAGTTGCTGCGTCCGTGCGGTGGCCCATGGCGATGACCGTGCGGCGGACGGAGACCGGATCCACGATGCCAGCTTGCAGGAATACGTTACGAGTCGTTGGCTTATTAGATGTGCGGAGTCCGCCCATCACACCAAAGAGATCAAAGATGCCTTCATCATCACTGATGACCAAGGCGCCTTCCGGCAGTGCGCGCTGAGCTTTATCAAGTGTTGTAATCTTCTCGCCTTTCTTTGCTTTACGGATATGAAGTTCACCTTTGAAATCATCCGCATCAAAAGCATGAAGCGGCATACCGATTTCCATCAACACATAGTTTGTGACGTCCACCATGAGGTTAATTGGCCGCCAACCAGTTGCAGCTAACCTGCGTTGCATCCAGTCTGGAGACGGACCAGAGCCATTCACCGTGAGTAGTGCACTTTCGTAGTAGGGGATGAGATCCGGTACGTTGTTTTTCAGTGTGAACGGTATGTTTTCCGTAGGAAACTTTACTGCTGGAATCGTCGGTTCTTTTTTCCATGTGGCAAGGCCCATTGCTACCAGTTCACGAGCAATTCCGATGTGAGAGAAGAGGTCGGGACGGTTCGTAATCGCGTGATTATCGATGTGAAAAATAACATCAGTAAGACCGAGTGCTGTACGAAGTGTGGTTCCGGGCTTGAATCCACAAGCCGTGAGATCAGCTACTGGCCTCGCGCCTTGATCGGGAGTGACTGGAAACAGTGATTCGATCTCAAGTTCTTCTGCCGCGCAGATCATGCCCTCGCTCTCTTCGCCTCGGATTTTCGCTTTCGTGAGCGTTACCATCTCTGCGCCTCCGGCTTTTACGGTGGCACCGACGTGTGCAAGTGCGACGAGCATGCCTTCTTTCAGGTTCGTTCCGCCACAGACTATCTTCTTGGTTCCCTGGTCTGTTTCTACAGTACAGACTGAAAGCTTATCAGCATTCGGATGTTTGCGGAGCGTCAGGATTTTCCCGACCACAACATTTTCCATCAAAGCGCCTTGCCTTTCGATTTCATCCACTTCGCCCATGCCACGCGTGATGCGGTCAGCAATCTTCGCCGGATCAGTTTCGATCCAGTTAATGAAATCCGATAGCCAGTCGTGGGAGATCTTCATGACCCCTAGAATAGGGGACGGCAGAAGTGGTGTACACTGGGATCCACTTACTTCTTCTTCCCTCTTCGTTATGGCTCTTCTCGGCAAAAAGAAATCTGACACATGTTCTACGGGGTGCATGATCACCAAATGGGTTTTGTGCCTACTTCTTCTCATTGTCGCGATTGCGGCATTGATAGGCGTCTACGAGACACACGTTATCGTCGGTACTGATCCGGCCCGTTTTGCGATTCAATTCGGTTCCACGTCTGGCTCACTCTCGATCATTGCCTTCGTTATGGCGTCAGTTGCCTGCATGAAGCACATGATCTGCTGCATGAGTCCTTGTGAGGTTTGTTCGAAATAGTGCATGAACGAAAGCGGGTGTGGTATAGTCCGCGCCCGCTTTGATTTTTTTGGAGAGGTCGCACAGATGGCGCCAGAGCGCCATCGCAAATAAGCCTTCGATCGTTTCTTATCATCATCAACCGTGGAGAGGTCGCATAGTGGCCTAGTGCGCTTGCTTGGAAAGCAAGTAGACCTGAAAGGGTCTCGGGAGTTCGAATCTCCCCCTCTCCGCCACCCTACGCTCCTGCGGGAGCTTCGGGTGGCAGGCCACGTAAATTTTTAGACAGTAGGCCACTTGCTGCGAAGAGAGTCGAAGGCCCATCTCACCATAGGTTTTCCATTCTGCACGTGTGACTCCGTTCAGTTTTCTTTATACTGGTCTTCAGTTCTGATTCCACCTTACGTGTGCTTGTATCGCAGACAAAAATCGTTCGTCGTCTTGTCTCAGCTTTTGTATCCCCCAAGCGCTCGTGGATCGATGAGATCGTTCTCGGATTCGTCATTCTTGGGCTCTCTCTTTTTCTGTATCAAATCAGTCCCCATATCACCGGTGTCGAGTACACGCGCGGAACCTCACAACCTGCGGTCGACGCGCTGCCGTTCTTTGTAGATTCGCGCGATCCCGCAGAGCCACTTGTCATACAGTTTACGGTCAATCTGAAAACAAATCTCCATTCGTCGATCTACACCATTCGTGCGGATGACTGCTTGCAGGAGCTTTCCATCAACGGTGAAAAGCTTCCTTCGGAACTCATTGAGCCATGCATGATTGATCAGCCAAAAAACTTCATGCTGAAACCGTATCTGAAAGTTGGTGATAATTTGATCGTCGCAAACATTGCTGATTCCGGTGGTAGGCAAGGTCTTTCTTTTGAGTCTTCTCGCAGTGATTCACTCATTCTTTCTACAAAACTTTCTCTGCTGTTTTTTCTGTTTCTTCTTGGGCTTCTTATTGCGTCTCGTCCGCGTGATCCCTGGAAACGAGCGACTCTTCTTATCATCATTTGTGGGATTCTTATCCGGCTCATTCTCTTCGATGCGACTCCTTTCAACGTACGCGCCAATGACCCGGAAGGACATGTCGATTATATTTTGTATGTCGTTCAGCATTGGACTGTTCCGCCGATTCACAGTGGATGGGAATTTTATCAACCGCCGCTTTATTACTTTTTAATGGCTCTTCCGTATCGAGTCGCACAGGTACTTGGTGTGCCGCATCTTCTTATTATTCGTTTTTTACAGTTCATTTCATTCGTTCTATCCCTTTGTCTTCTGGGGATATGTACTGCCATAAGCCGGCTTCTGTTTTCAGATACGCAAAAGAAAGAGCGACTCTTTTTACTTGCGATCATTGCATTTTTTCCGGGGATTGCTCTGTTTGCCCCTCGGATCAACAATGATGTTCTGTTGCAGATACTTTCGTTTCTTGCACTCGGATTAACACTATCGTTCTGGCAGCGAGCTTCTACAAACACATGGTATGTCCTCATCATCGTTCTCTCGTTTGCGTTACTCACGAAAATGAACGCCGTTCCACTCATTGCAGCCGCATTTGCTACAATGGTTATTCATCCTGCATTCTCGCTCAAAAGGAAAATGCTGCTTGCCGTTACCGGTCTTGGGATTCTCCTCGCGATGACGGAATGGCTTTTTATACTTCGGATAGTGCAAGATCCATCTGCACGAATGGTTGGCAATATCGGCAACCTTCATGAAGGGCTCATGGTCACACGTACACCGTTTGACTTTATCATCTTCAACCCGATCCAGGTGCTTTGGCACCCTTACAATCAAGCATGGGATGATGCCATGCGGCGCTCGTTCTTTTTCGAATACTTCTACCGATCAGCATTCTTTGGCGAATTCTTTTGGGGAGAGACACTTCGTCGCTTCGCTCAGGTTCTGCTGCTTGGAGGATATGTTTGTCTCATATTTATCTTTGTCGGGTTTTTTCAGATTCGTGTTTCGGAGTGGCGACGCGCATTTCCGTTGTGGATATTTTTCGTGTCTATTCTAGGCGGTCATCTTTTTTTTCGTTTCTATTACCCCTTTGCCCCCTCGCAAGATTTTCGTTATTCCTCCATCTTGCTTCTCCCGGCTGGGTATTTTTTACTGATCGGCATTGCGCAATTGCGCCCTAGATTCCAGCGGTATGCCTACGTATTTCTTGCCGGTTGGCTTCTGGCGTGTCTTGGCTTTTTGGTATCACTGGCGGTACTGAACCCAACCTAAAAAAAGCTGCGTCGGTGCAACACGGATACTTCTTTAACGTCCTTGCTGTAACTGTTTTGCGAGTGTTCGTAGGTACGACGTAGCGACTTTCATGCGTACGTACTTTCCTGTCGTTGGGTCAAAGACACGTTTCTTGACAATATTCGCCTTGAATGTGCGCCTGGTGGCACGTAGCGAATGGCTACGGAGGTTACCCGTTGAGCCTTTTTTGCCGGTCATTTGGCATACACGCGCCATGAGCTTGCAGACTGTAGAGAATCCTGCCGCCTTCGTCAATGCTGCTTCGTCATTCAGTCCTTATCCGGAATAAACCGCAGAGCCAGCCCGTTCATGCAATACCGTAGCCCGGTTGGCTCGGGGCCATCTTCAAAGACGTGTCCAAGATGCGAGCCATTTCGGGTGCGTATCTCCGTACGACTCATGCCAAGTGCTGTATCAGTGTGCTCTACCAGCACCTCAGTATTGATCGGCGCGTAAAAACTTGGCCACCCAGTGCCAGAATCAAACTTTGTTTCAGATCGAAACAGTGGCTCGCCAGTATCAGCGGCGACGAATGTTCCCGCGCGATGTTCGTCATTCAGTGGACTGGTGTAGGGACGTTCCGTGCCGGCCTCCCGCATGATGTGATATTGATCAGCTGTCAGAATATTCGTAAGTTCGGTATCGGTCATCGGGGGAATTTCACAGGAACCAGGGTAGCAATCTGTTTGCTGCTGCGTTTTTGGAAGAGAAGATGACGAGGCGAGTGGTATCGTCACTGGGGTTCCAGCATTTGTAGCTGCAGGATCAGGCATACAGCCCGCAAGAAGTATAAATGTGAATCCGGCGGCAAAAAATCGGTGCATGCAGATGATGGGTACTGGCAAAATCTACTCTCCTCTCGTACGCTTTACGAACTATGAGTGAGCTTTTCAATCCTCCGTTCATCATCGCCATTCTCATCGCACTCACGGTGCATGAGTGGGCACATGCGCTTGTGGCCGATAGGCTGGGCGATCCAACGCCGCGGAGTGAAGGACGCCTGACCCTGAATCCGATCTCGCATTTGGATCCGCTGGGAACAATTCTCTTCTTCATCGTTCATTTCGGATGGGGAAAGCCGGTGCCTATTAACCCGCGTTATTTCAAAAATATACGTCGTGATAGTGCGCTTGTCGCTCTTGCTGGTCCGCTGAGTAATCTTATCGTCGCGTTTATCGTATTTTTTCTCCTGATGTTAATCGCTCCGCAGGTTTTGCATGTCGGATCCTCAGATGAGCTTCTGATGACAGTTGGCTTCGGTGCGCGGTTTCAGGCATTTCTGTCGCAGGTTCTCGCAAATTCACTGTTCATCAATCTTGGTTTAATGGCTTTCAACTTACTGCCAGTGGCTCCACTCGATGGATCAAAAATTCTTCAGGCGTTCATCCCGGTTCGGTACGAATATTCGTTTGAGAAATATATGGACAACGGCCCCTACATTTTGATCGGTCTACTTATTGCAGAACGCATGCTCGGTATTCCGATTTTACTCACATGGATCACGGTGATCGTGGATAGTGTGCTGAGGGTGATGACGGTGTTTGTGTGAGGTGGAGCCTGTTCTGGGAGCTTATTGCAGAATATTCCGAACTTTGGTGAGGTGCATACACTCATTACAACGCCTTTGCTCTTGAGAAGACTGAATCAAAAAGAATGGATTGAAACATGTGTGCGATATCGCGGTTTTCAACGATTGTTGTGGTTAGGTAACTCTGTTGCGAAAAAGAAAGGAGTGCAACGGTGTCGTTCCAGGAAAAAATGCCCGCACTCCATGTCACTTCCGCTGGCAATACGCGTACCTCCATATTGTACTCCTTTGCCCGTCTATTGACGCTTCTTGCGAAATCGCAGGTGGGGTACACGACCTTTGTCGCGATGCCTTTGGAGGCCCGGCGTGAAAAATATTGAAGAAAATAATCCGTATCGACAATCTGCGAGAAGACGTCGGCTGATAGAATGATGTAGACGTAATCTTTGCTGTCGAGAGTCTCTTCGAGCATCTTCCGGAATCCGACGACACCTTCATAGAATTTGAATCCTGGGCGAGAGACTTTTTGGCCGCCACTCAGATGTTTCATCGCCTCTGTCGCAAGCTTGAGCGTGGCTTCCATTTTCTGCATCTCAGCCTTCTTATTTTCGAATAGTCGGTAGAGGGCATTGACGCCTTCCGACACGATCAATCGTTTTTTGCCTTTCCATGTCTCGTAGAGCAGGCCTTTTTTCATCAGTTCCTCCACGCTGCTATGGACCGTCACTCTGTTGATGGACAGGATTGTTGCAAGTTCCTGCACTGTCAGAGGTCCTTGCTGCAGGCACAAAAGATAGATTTGCTGCTGCTTCTGGTTGCAGTGAAAGTAGGAAAGTACGGTGTTTACCTGATCATCATGCATATTAATGTAGAAAGAAAATCTACAAAATTAGATCTAATATATCATTATATTGGCTTAAATTAAAGGTATTTTATTAATAAGTTGAATTGAATTGATCTATTAATATATTAAATACTATAATTGATTATTATGTCTAGTACCTCTCCATCTTCACTGAAGATTGTTGAATCAAGTGGCAATTCTGTGAACGAGAAATCTCTGTTCGTTCGTCGTGGCAAATATAAAACGAATGATTTTGAAGCTATGGACGCCGAGATTATCGCATTGCACGCTCAGAATAACGTTCCTGAAACGCTCAGACTTGTCACTGCGGGCCTCCTCCGCCTTGTATTGTTGACCGGTGAGCGCGAAAAGACGCGTGGCAGATTTTCATGTCCGGGAGCGACACAAGTCATGGAAAAAGGAGATACCTTCCTTGCCAATTTTTCCGGCGATGCATTGATTGATCCCACGAAGGAATTACCCGCATTATTTTCGGCTATATCGCGTTATGCAGAGCTGAATCGCGTTGAAGCATATGCCGACGAGATGCAAAAAAGTCCAAATGAAACGCCTCTATTGAATACGGTATTCATTGCGGTGATCGATAAGCAATTCTCTTCGCGTATTGAAGCGATCTCGTATTTTTCTAAACTGCTGAAGGTCATTGGTGACTTTGATGCGCAAAGCGGGAGCTCCGTAGCTCAGGGTTACAGTCGGGATCCTCTTGATCCGATGTATATCATTTCTATCGGAGGCATTCCATTTTTCGTTAATGTTTTGCATGATCATGAAACGAATGACCACCAATCGGAGAACCCGGGGATACTTTTTGTTCCTCAGGCAATTTTCGAACATCAAAAAAAGAGGATGCGACAAGGAGGATTAAGTGAATATGATGTTATGTCTGATGCGGTCCGTAAGAATCTTAAAAATCGTTATGGAGATTTTTCTGCTGGATTGAACAAGAACGGTGAAAAGTCGGCTCTGGCGAATTTTCTCTTCTACAGTACCCGAGAAGAGTCAGATGCCGTGGCACAAGTCATGGGCTTGGACCCAGATAAAACATTCACTCTGATCGAACGCAAGTGAAGTAATTGAATGATGGAGCCGTCTGCGGGAATTGAACCCGCGACCGTTTAGGAATTTCATCCTGATCGGTTTGCTTCTTGCAGAGCGCATGCTTGGTATTCCGATTTTACTGACATGGATCACGGTGATCGTGGATAGTGTGCTGAGGGTGATGACGGTGTTTGTGTGAGTACGCTATTACAGCATATGTCACCAAAATCTATTGACCTCATGTGATAAGGGTGTACATTCATCCACCTATGGATACTTCACCTGCTCCCGAGACCCGCATTGCGATCTTCCATGACAAAGAGATACGCAAGATACTGTATAAGAATGAATGGTGGTTTTCGGTTGTCGATGTCATCGCTGTACTGACGGAAACCATCAATTCTCGCGATTACTGGTACAGGATGAAAGTTCGTGTGCAAATGGAGGACGGTGCCGAGTTGTCGACATTGTGTCGACAACTGAAACTGCGGTCGGCAGATGGGAAAATGTATGAGACAGACTGTGCAAACACCGAGAATATCTTCCGCATCATCCAGTCCATTCCGTCCCCAAAGGCCGAGCCATTTAAGCGCTGGCTCGCTAAAGTCGGATATGAGCGGGTGCAGGAGATCGAAGATCCAGAGCTGGCGACCAAGCGCACTCGTGCCCTCTACAAAGCCAAGGGCTATCCCGACGACTGGATTGAGAAACGGATGCGGGGCATCGCTGTTCGTGAGCAGCTCACGGATGAGTGGAAAAATCGTGGAGTGAAAGAGGGGAAGGAGTACGGTATCCTGACAGCGGAAATTTCCAAGGCAACGTTTGGGATAACACCCACAGAGTACAAGCAAAAGAAAAAACTCAAACGTGAGAATCTTCGTGACCACATGAATGACTTAGAACTCATCTTCACCATGCTCGGCGAAGCGGCAACGACGGAAATCGCCCAGAAAAAAGATACACAAGGGTTTCAGCAGAATCGTGTTGCGGCGAAAAAAGGCGGAAAGATTGCTGGTGATGCTCGCAAGAAATTGGAAGTGGAGAGCGGGGAACCAGTGGTGTCCGAAAAAAATTACTTAGATCTGCCGGCGAAAAAACGGCGGCCGGAATTGGGGGGCGTTTGATGTATGGAGCTCCTTATGGGATCTTATCCCAGAATATTCTGGGCTATGGTTAGGGGTAGATCATTGAACGAGTATCTCCAAATCAGTGATACTTATGTCTCTTAGCGAGCTGAATTGGCAGTCTGCCAGCGAAAAATCATTGTTTTGTGTGTATTGATTGGGAATCGCCACCACTTTCATTCCGGCTTTCTTCGCTCCACTCAAATCCTTTTCGGCATCTCCAATTACAATTGTATGTTCAGGTGAACTTTGCATCTGATCTGCCAGATATCGCAGTCGCGACTCTTTCTTTTTTCGGTCGCCATACTTTGTTTCATCAAACAATGTGTCTCCAGCGGAAATGACCCTGAAGAATGATTCAAGCCTTACTGCATATAGAATATGGCCTATATTTTCTCGTGTCGTTGATGAATCTAATCCAGGCAGAATACCTTTTTTCTGCATCATTATAAGAATTTCTGTCGCGCCATCCATGATTTTCACTCGTTCGTTGATGGTCTTTTGAAAAATATCGTCTTTCTCCTTAAGAATGGCTTTTTCTTGAGGAAGAAGATCCTGTCTGCCGATATTTTCTAGATAATCATTCAGCTTCTTTCCCTTCGTCGACCAGTTGTCCGTGAATTCCTGCATTGTGAAATCGACGCCATGCTGTTTCAGCACGTCTTTATATGCGAGGAAGTATGCGGACTCAGTATCGACCAGTGTTCCATTGAGGTCGAAAATGACGTTAAAGGTGCTCATAGGTTCGAATTATAATAGGTGTCTTGGTTTTTGTGGAGCCGCTGACCAGAATTGAACTGGTGACCCTTCCCTTACCATGGGAATGCTCTACCCCTGAGCTACAGCGGCAAACGATGACACAATGCATCGCGCAATTTTTTATTGTGGTAAAGAACAGTAACGACGCCGTAGACACTTTTTTTCCTATACGTTCCGAGTGAACCGGAGCGTGTAACGATTACTTTTTTATGGAATTGACTCTTCGGCACTTTAAGTGTTTTTGTCCAATAGTCCAGAGCATCCTCAGGATTTATATCACTAAATACCTGAAGTCCGAACCGAAAATCTTCTCTACGAATACGGAAAAACCGTATGAGAAACCTCATAAATGAGAGGAGTAACTTTGGATCGGTATTGCCTAGACGTACTCCTGAGGTGCAGCTCTTGGTTCCTTCGCCCCAATATAACCCCATACCCAGTCCGTACAATATATGGTCGTCGGGATTTTTTGGAGGAGTCCAAGAAAAAGGATCGCCATCAGGATTATGTTTTGTGTACGCAGCGTCGCTTATGGATCGAGTAGGAATCTCGTATTTCTTCATCCAATATTGGACCTTATGCACGGAGCACTTACATAAAATGGCAATGTCCATCATCGACATCTTGTTCTTCACATACCAATTTTGAAGATTTGCTTGGGAGAGTAAAGGCATGATGATACCAGTGTATCAATATGTACCTGCTCATTCAATTATCCACGCTCACGGTTTCTATCCAACTCTGAAGGGGCTTTTCTTGGGCTTTACGCAGTGTATTTAGAAAAGTGTGGAGACCGAGCAGTGCACACTTAAATCTTCGTGGGCCGACAGGAACACGAAGCAGCTTGTACACATCATCCGGTTTGAATGTTTCTGCTTTGGCTACCGTCATGCCGATCAGCTCTTCAGACATCAGTGACATCGCAGCTTGGCTGATAGCACAGCCTTGGCCACGCCATTTGAGATCTTTAATTTTTCCGTCGTCAATGGTGAGATCGATTATTAGATCATCGCCGCAGGAAATATTTTCTTCACGGTGCGAGATCGCATCTGTAAGACTGCCCGTATTTCGCGGGTGTTTGTAATGATCGAGAATGTTGTCGGCGTAGAGATCCAAGAGAGAAGTGGAAAGTTGAAAGTGAAAAGTGAAAAGTCTTTATTTTTTTTGTAATAGTTTTTGCGCCCTAAGAATTGACGCAATAGTCTGGTCGACTTCCTCGATGGTGTTATAAACGGCTACCGATAGGCGAGTAGAAGCCGTGATGCCTAAAAATGCGTGCAGCGGCTGGGTACAGTGATGTCCGGCACGCAAGCAGATGCCTTCTTTTCCGAGAATATCTGTGAGGTCATGAGGATGGATGCCGTCGATCGTGAAGCTTACGCATCCGGTTCTTTTTTGTGGATCGGTGGGGCCAAGAATTTTCAGGCCTTTGATTGTTTGCAGTTCTGTGAGCGTATGAGCAATGAGTGACTCTTCATGTTTTTGTATGTTTTCTATTCCTACTTTTTCCATCCAACCTATCGCCGCAGCCAGGCCAGCAGCGTCTGCAGCTGCGAGTGTGCCGGCTTCAAATTTTCGTGGAAGTTCGGCACACGTAAAGCCAGCGTTCGTAACGCTCTGGATCATGTCACCACCGCCCAGAAAAGGCGGCATTTTTTCTAAAAGAGCGGTCTTGCCGTATAAAATTCCGATGCCAGTCGGTCCATAAATTTTATGGCCTGAGAAAGCCAAAAAATCACAATCAAGTTTTTGCACATCGATCGGTTCATGTGCTGCGAGTTGTGATGCATCCACCAGAATAACCGCGCCGTATTTATGTGCTAATGCAGTCATCTCTGTAATGGGCTGCAGCGTGCCTACTACGTTACTGAGTCCGCTGATGGCCACAAGTTTTGTCTTACCTTTTGCCAGTATTTTTTCTGTTTCGCGCAGGTCTAAATATCCTTCTTTTGTGATCGGTAACCAGTCCAGTTCTAACCCCTTTCTTTCCGCACACTGCATCCATGGGATGATATTGCTGTGGTGTTCCAGTACTGAACATGCGATATGGTCGCCAGGTTTTAGAGTGTCACCGAAAATATGAGCAACAAGATTGATGGCCTCGGTTGCATTTTTGGTGAATATTATTTCATGTGAATGTCGTGCATTCAGAAACTTACGTACAGTGTTGCGTGCTTGGTCATGGGAGACAGTTGCTTCTTCTGAGAGTGCATGGACACCACGGTTCACGTTGGCATTCTTCGTCGTATAAAAACCGGAAATTGCATCGATGACGGGTTGCGGCTTTTGGCTTGTAGCAGCGCTATCTAGATAGCAAAGCACTTGCCCTCCCACTTTTTTTTGGAGGATCGGAAATTGCCGACGAATTGATGAAATATCGAAGTTCACAGAGCGAAAAGTATACAGCAGAGCACACCGGTGGTCTTTAGCTATTTTGCATCGTCGAGTTAGTTCTTTTCCTGTACTATTTCGGGCATGACTCAGCGCACCATCGTGATTCTCAGCTTTGCTTTATTCGTCTGTGCTCTTCTGTGGGGCGGCTACAGTCTCATTATCTATCTTGGCATACCCATCCATCAGCTTGTGTATGCCACAAATGATGATGTTCAGGCACTGGATGCTGCGTGTGGTTCTGGTCCGACGAACGGTGTGTACTTCTGTCGCGGTGCCGCGGTCTTTTTTCCGTTCCTGATTGCAGTCATCAAGATGGCAAGTCCGTTCTTTTTGTATATCACGCTCTCAATATTCGTCTTTGCAGGCGTACTTTTGTATGCCGGGTTCCAGACCGGTCGTTTTGAACGCGTCTTCAAGACGAACGCTTTCGTCATCATGCTTCTAGGCATCGCTGTTGTGTGGTTGCTTGGTACCACCTTTGCCATGGGAACGACCTATAACTTGAATACACCTGAGAATGTGATGCTCACTGATCTCAGTGGAAGGAAGGTCTTGCCGTCATTCAGTCGTTTCTTCGAGCCAACCTCCGAGATCTATGCCGGAGCAGGGCCTGAAGCGCTTGCAGAACTGCGAGCAAACTATGATTTTCTCCTCGCACGCGGATGCCTTTCTGAGACCGGATCCCAGACTCAAAATGGAGCCAAGCTTTATAACTTGCGTTTGTGGTGCACACAACTCAGCTTTTTTGAGCGTGCAGGTATACAGATTCTCATGGTGCTTTTCTTTTTCTTCAACCTGCTCGTCCTTGGGCGTTTGTTCATCACGAAAGTAATTGGATACAAGACTGACAACGTACTGCTTCTGGCGTGCCTTTCTTTTGGCGTTGGTGCGCTCAGCTGGGTGGCCATTTTGTGGCTGATGGGAGTTTTTGCTTTCCTACGTCCTCTCCCTGTTCGTTTGCTGTTCTTTGGAATGCCATTTGCTCTCTTCTATCAGAGCATGTGGTGGATCAAAGAAATGATGAAAAAGCATATTTCAGTTCGTTTTTCTCTCAACAATTGGCATCTTTTACTGACATGGCTACTACTCTCATATCTCGCACTCAATTTCCTCAATGTCGTTCGTCCATTCCCCATCGGTTGGGATGACCTCGGCAGTTACCTGAACCGTCCACGGCTCCTTGCGAGTTATGGATACTTTATTCCGTCGATGTCGCAATTTCAGTGGGAGTATCTCACGTCGCTTGGCTTTCTCCTGTTCGGTTATGACAGCTGGATTGGTTCTACATTTGCGATGGAGATCAATTGGGCCGCAGGCATGATATCGGTGCTCGTAATCTATGCTTTCGGACGACGAATGTTTGGCCGCGGCCGCGGCGTACTGGCTGCAATCCTGTATTATTTTTTGCCGATGACGGGGCACTTTTCGTTCGCGGATATGAAGATCGATAATGCTTCTTTCTTCACAGCTGCACTTGGCGTCCTGGCTGTCTTTGCCTATCTTTTCCCTGCGAAAGACATCCATGAATCCTCTGAGACGCGTAACCCGCGCCTCCTCGTGATTGCCGGTCTTATCCTTGGTTTCAGTTTTGCCATTAAGCCGACCGCCATTCTTGGCATTGTCATGGTTCTCAGCATGCTCGTGGGTGCCCTTGGTGGCCCGCTCGCTTTTACCGGTGCCGCTCTTGCAGGATTCGGACTTCTACAGAAATTTGGAGCGATCAACATCACGGAAGTGTTCAAACGCGCTCTGATTCCGGCAAGTTTTTCTTCGACGATTCTTGCGCTTTCTTTTCTTATGCTCGGTGTTGGACTGATTGCATACGCCGTCTATAGAAAACGTGAAATCATGCAGCCGCTGCTCGTTTCCGTGGGGTGTTTGGCACTCGGTATGGGTGTCTCGGTTGCTCCGTGGATGCTCCACAATATTTTCATTAATCCTTCTGGGAATCTGAGTACAGGCGTGATGCTAGCAGCCAGTGATAACACTGGAGTACAGGTTTACTATGGTCAGAAAGAAGACATCGATGCCATGAACTTGCCCTCGACTGTTCCGGTGCGGTATTTGCCGCCGGAACTCAAGCTGGATCCGAACAACGCTGCTTGTAAATCCTCTGCTCGTATCGAAGAATTGGATCGCTATTGGGGTTTTGGAAAAGGTATCAGCCATTATCTGGGCCTTGCATGGAGACAGGTCATGAATCTTGATTCCTTCGGTTATTACGTCACGCAGATGCCGGCGCTTCTCTTATTTCCGCTTCTGCTCTTGCTTCCGTTTTTCTGGTCGTCTGAAGGCCGATGGTTACGGCTTCTTTTTGCCGGGACATTCATTTTCTTTGTACAGTGGTCGTTGGCGGCGAACGGTATTCCTTGGTATGGCATTGGTATGTTCCTCGGATTTGTGATCGCACTGGAAGCGTTCATCGCTCATGCGCCGGATAACCCTAACCGGTATGTGTTTAGCTTTCTTCTTGCGATCAGTATTATCATTTGTCTCGCAAACCGTTTGTGGCAGTTTGATGCGCAAAAAAATCTCTTTGAATATCCGCTGGGCAAAATCAGCGCCACGGCACTCCGTGAGGTAACGATTCCGCAATATGACGATATTCGCGAAAACGTTGTAGAACGACATGAGACCATGCCCCAGATGCCGTATACGTATCGCATCGGCACATTCATTTCGTATTTTATTCCCAGAAACCGTGAGATTTTTCCGTTAGCCGACCATCAGATGAACTTCTTTAATTGTCTCAATCAGGAGCAGGATCATCATCTGACGCTTAAACGTTTGCAGGCACTTGGTTTCAATAGCATCATCTTCGATACGAACACCCAAACAATCGAAAAAGATCCGAACGGTTCGCTTCATCAGAAGGTCGCTAAGTTCCAGGCTTTTGCAAATGATCCAACGACGAATATTGAGGTCGTTGTGAATGA
>CALRGQ010000006.1 GCA_943357915.1 Candidatus Peribacteria bacterium | reverse complement strand
ATTCGAACCTTCGAAGGCTGAGCCGCCAGATTTACAGTCTGGTGCGTTTGGCCACTTCGCTACCGACCCACGTATAACAAATCTTACCGATGCTCCAAGAAAAATGACAGAGCTACTCACCGGCCGTAGCCCAGATGCGAAGGCTGGCCGACCCACTTGAGGTAGGATGCCCACATCAGCCTTTCATTTCATGTTCTACGTCTACGCCATTGGCTCAATGCTCGCGTATGCGCTGCAGCAAACACTGCTTGTACGGCAAGCACGTACGATGGACGGCTTCAGTTTGGCGTTCTACCGGAATATCTCCTTTCTGGTAACACTGTCACCCCTGCTCATCGGTGCATCAACGGAAGACCTCCTCAAAACCGCCGTAGAGTGGCAGACAATACTTTTTTCAGCCGTGGCTGGCGGCCTCTCCATGGCGCTAACTTTTGGAGCATATCGGTTTCTCAGCGTCAGCTTTTCAGGCGCGCTTTCAGCTGCCATCGCCACTCTCATCACCGCTGCACTTGGTTGCGTTCTTTTTTCAGAACAACTTTCGCTCTTCGGCATTGTATTTCTAGCACTCACTCTTCTTGGCGTCCTCATTCTTGGCTTTCATTACAAACATCTGCCTCACCTTGATAGTACGTTCGCTCTGGGTCTGCTGATGGCGCTTGGTGGCGGCATATTCACCGCGCTGTCCAAATTCGCGGTCACCGTACTCAGCCGTGAGACGAGTCCGTTTATAAGCGGATATGTGTGGGAGGGGTCGATCGGTATTGCCTGCGCGATCTTGCTGGTGCTGCGCTTTTGGATCACCGGAAAATCTTTGCACCGAGTTAGCGTGAAAGAATGTATGAGTATCACTCTCTATAGCTCCCCTACCCTGCTTGGTACGGGATTTTTCTGTCTGGCTATCAGTACCGGACCTGTCGCCATCGTGAGTGCTATTGGCACCTCCGGGTTGGTGGTTATGACGCTTCTGGCGTGGATCTGGTACGGTGAATCGCTCGACCGTAAACAGCTTCTAGGCATGGCACTGATACTCTTCGGAATAGTCGGATTACGGTTTGTATAATGCAAAAATCATCACATTTTGTGTGGAAAAGTAGCCAAGCAATGTACTACTCATTCACAATTTTGTGATTTATTGTCAATTCCTGTCGCAATACAGCCTTGCGCTGGTTCATAAGAGCACTCTAGAATCTCGTTCATCTACTATCTTTCCCCTATTCCCCATGATCGTTCAGTCCCACGTTAAGGAAACTCTATCCAAGATGGGTCTCCGCTGCGGCGGTGATTTCTGCGATGCTCTCGCCAAGGAGTGTGAGAACCTCGTCAAGAAGGCAGCTTCCCGCTGCAAGGAGAACAAGCGCCAGACCGTTTACGGCTGCGACTGCTAATTTCCTAACGACTTTCAAGAACGCCATCCGCAAGGGTGGCGTTTTTTTTATTCATATCGCAACGCTTCCATTGGACTCAGCAAAGCCGCTTTGCGAGCGGGGAAAATACCGAAGACAAGTCCGGTACCGATGGCCATGATGAGCGCCAGGATGACTGAAGAGATAGAGAGAATAAAATGAATCTCACCAAGAGCCTTGGCTGCAAGCTGTGTCAAAAACCAACCAAGAAAGATGCCGATCACAAGTCCGATAATTCCGCCACTGACCGTTAAGCTGACGGCCTCAAGCAGAAACTGCAGAAGAATATCCCGCCGACGTGCACCCAGTGCTTTTCTGAGGCCTATTTCGCGCGTCCGTTCGGTGACAGACACAAGCATGATATTCATGATGCCGATACCGCCAACCAGGAGTGAGATAGCTGCGACGAGTGACAGGAACACCGTCAGTCCGAGCGTTACGGCGTTGATGGTTTCTGTGACTTGCTCAGCTGAACGTGCGATGAAGTCATCTTTATCCGGATCATTCTCAGGATTTTTGATGTTATGGCGTTGCCGAAGAAGCTCGGTGATGTCCTGCTGCGCAAGATCAGGGTCTCCGACGGCTCGCATTGTCATGTACGTCAGATGCCGCTGGCCCGTAACAGATCGCGCGGTACTGAAAGGAATAAGAACGATTTTATCGAAATCCTGTAGCAGCAGTGAGCCTTTCTTCACGAGCACACCGACGACGGTAAACGTTGCATCGCCAATCGTCATGCGTTTACCAAGTGGCTCCGCATTGCCAAAGAGGTCCTCAGCAGTTTGTGCTCCGATAACCGCAACTGCTGACGCTCCTTGTTCATCGCTTTGGCTGAGTTCTCGACCTTGATCAACCGTCAGACCGTAGTTTCCTGCGAATTCACGATAGGCGCCCATGATCATAGGTGAGATTTCTTCTTTGCCATACGTGATAGGCTTGCCGACGAGAATGACCGGTGACACACGTTCCACGGTAGAAAGTCCTTTCACGGCAACGTAGTCATCGTACGAAAGTCCGGTAAGATTTCCGCCAAATTTGTCCAGACCAGAAGGGATGACTTCCACCATGTTCGTACCAATGGACTCAATTTGCGACAAAATATAGCTCTGGAACGTACGGCCGACGCTGACCATGAGCACCACGGACGCAACTCCGATAATAATGCCGAGCATCGTCAGGAGTGAACGATTCTTATTCACGAGAATCGCTTTGGCTGCCGTCTGAAAGATGTCGGAGAGAAGCAAGGTATTAGTGAGAAGTGAAAAGTGGAAAGTGAAAAGTGAATAAGATTTTCTGCAAACTATACTCACTCATAACGGAGAGCTTCGATGGGATGAAGTGCAGCAGCCTTTCTGGCTGGTGAGATGCCGAAGGCTATGCCAGTGGCAACTGCCATGAAAAATGAAACGACAACGGCGTTCAAAGAAATCGCAAAAACATACTTGGCCAGAAAATTCTTCACAATAAGCGCGATGACGAACGCGAGACCGATACCGAGAATCTGACCGATGACACCGCCAATCATCGTCAGGAGAATCGCCTCGAAAAGAAACTGCAGAAGAACGTCTCTGCCTTTTGCACCGAGAGCTTTACGAAGACCAATCTCTTGGGTGCGCTCGGTCACAGATACAAGCATGATATTCATGATACCGATACCACCGACAAGGAGTGAGATTGCCGCAATCGTCGTGATGAAGAGCGTTAAGCCAAGCGAGACCGAGCCCAAAATCTCATTTGCCTGCGCCGAGGAACGCACAACGAAGTCATCCTTTTTCTCATCGTTTAAAGAAGTATCAATACCATGGCGACGACGAAGTAATGATCTGACGTCATCAAATGCGAGATCAAAACTATCAGTCGCGACCATCGTAATGTAGTTCAAATATTTCTGACCGGTGACCGTACGAGCAACGGAGAACGGTACGTAGACACGCTCATCGGCATTTTGGAAGAACTGTGACCCCAGCGCCTTTGCGACTCCGACCACCGTGTAATGATTATTCCCCACTTTGATGCGCTTTCCGATGGGGTTGATGGAGCCAAAGAACTTATCGGCAGTATCACTGCCAAGTACGGCGATTGCTTTACCACCGTCACTGTCATCTTTTTCCAGAAGCCGTCCTTCACGCGCACTGATATTTTGGTTCTTGAAAAAATTATCATCAACACCAAAGACCTGCGGCGTACCTTCTTCTCTACCGTACGACGTCCGGCCCGTGATGAAAATCACCGGAGCCAGTTTGTCGATACTCTTCAGCTGCTCCAATTCCCGCAAATCCTCAAATGTCAGACTATCAAAACCGGCCATAACACCTTGAGCGCCGCCTTCCTGTTTCCCTGGAAATATCACCATACTTTTCGGGCCAAGACTCGAGATCTGCCCAAGAATCACGCCTTCCATGCTCTCGCCGACCGAACTCATGAGCACGACAGAACCCACCCCGATGATGATGCCGAGCATCGTCAGCAGTGAACGCATGGCGTTGACTGTGACGCCTTTGAATGCCGCATGGGAAATATCTGATAATCTCATCGAGCAAATGAAAAACTAATAGTGAAAAGTGAAAAATACCGAACGGAATGCCAATGGTGAAATATGAGATGCTCCATAGTTTTTCATTATTCACTTTAAATTTTTCGTTTCTCCTGCAATCACTCTCTTAAAATCAGTCGAGTCACTCACGATGCGGCCGTCCCGAATATGGATGATACGCTTAGCATGTTCGGCTGTTGTACGTTCGTGCGTCACCAGAATGATCGTATGACCTTCATCATTGAGCTTTTGAAGTGCTTGCATCACCGCAACTCCGGACGCTGAATCCAGGTTACCAGTCGGCTCATCAGCAAAAATCACATCAGGGTTGGTGACGAGCGCACGAGCAATGGCGACTCTTTGCTTTTGTCCACCGGAGAGCTGACTTGTGAGATACGAAGAACGATCCTGAAGACCGACTGTTTTTACGGCTTTCTCAGAAAGTGAAACACGCTCAGAGACCGGAATAGACGGATGATACAAGAGCGGCAGCATGACGTTTTCTAGGACTGTCGTCCGTGCAAGCAAGTTAAAAGCCTGGAAGACGAAGCTGACTCTGGTAGCGCGAATACGGGCAAGCTCATTATCATCAAACGTATTCGTGAACTGACCCTGAAACAGATATCGGCCGGACGTATAGCCGTCCAAAAATCCAAGAATGTGCATCAGTGTGGATTTGCCGGAACCGGACGGACCCATGATGGCGACAAATTCACCTTTAGCGATCTGAAGATTGATATCGTACAAAACAGGGGTCACAACATCGTCATTCATGTATGACTTACACAGATCCTGCAGTTCGATCAGGACAGGCAAGGACTTGGTCATTATTCTTTGATGAGAACAATCACAACTTCACCTTCGTTCACCCCTGTCACTTCGAGGCTACCGCCCTGGCCTTCCATACCCGTCGTCACCGCTCGCTCTTCAAAATTCACGCCATCGTCTTTCCGTACGCGAACAATGAAACTGCCGCTGGCGGATTCAATGACAGAGCGAAGCGGGACAGTGATGACGTTTTTTCGTTCACCGGTCGTTATCTCAGCATCACCAGTCATACCGACTTTGAACCCCTCAGGCGGCGTTAGGAAATCAAGCTTCACGCGGTATTTTGGTACGCCATCTTTGTCTGTAAAAGCAGTATCGATAGTACCTACTCGCAGACTGATCGGCATTCCTCTGAATGCATCCAGAGTGATGGATCCGGTCTGTCCTAGTACTACTTTCGGAATGTCTACTTCAGAGACGAACATTTCAATGCGATACGGTGAGTTACCGAGCATCGTAACGGAAGGCTCAGAGGATGGACGAATCTCGCCTACTTTTACATTCACTTTCGTGACAATACCATCAACAGGAGCGGTAAGAATCGTATCTCTGTATTGGGAAGCTGCACGAGCCACATCAGCCTGAGACTGACGTACGCGGGCGCGGGCGGCATCAATATCCGTCTGGCGGGCGGGCGCCTTTTTGAGTGCGAGCTGCGCTTCCTCAATCACGAGTAATGTCTGATACGTAATGATATCGGCCTTCGCACGATCACGAGTACCGGTAAGGCTCACGATCGTAGACTGCTGCGTTGCGATTTTCGAGTCGTAGCCAGCAGAAGCGTCCTGAAGTGATTTGATGGAACTATCCATGGTTCCGAGCGCTGTCTGCACTGCAGATTTCTGCGTCGCGATCGTCGTTTTATTCGTCTCGCGAGAGGTATTTGTGAAGTACGACGTCAGCGCAAGATTCGAGACGATATCGTACGCACGGTTGGCGATGTCCGTCGACTGTGAGACAAGTGTGCGGGCACGTTGTAGTTTCTGTAACGCATCTTGGTAGTTGATGGGAGCGCTCGTGTTCTGCGCAGCAGTAATCTCCGTCTCGATCGAATTCATATTGAAAACGAGCGTGTCGTAAGCAGTTGGCTGAGATTTTGAGACCGCATCACTCACATCATTGGCGTTAAAGACTCCACGAATTGCAAAAACTGCTGTTTTCGCAGTCGCTAGTTGTTGAGAAATCGTACTACCAACCGCGGAAACTTGTCCGGCAAGATTGATGTCAACTTCGTTTCTGAGCGTCGTCAGCTGAGTCTGCGCGATGGTCAGGTTGGCATCAGCACTTGTCCTCGTTTGCTCCGCAACCTGCAGTGACGCACGTTTATTATTCACACCAGCTTCAGCAATGGCGATGTCTTCAGGACGACTGCCTTGCTCCAGTGCCGTCAGAGCTGCCTGCGCCGACTGTACATTGGCACTGGCACTTGCGATGCTCGCGGACAATGTCCCGGAACGAAGAGCTGTAAGCATTTGCCCGGCCTTCACACGGTCACCTTCTTTCACCGAAACTTTCGCAACAACGTCGATCGACGAAAACTGCAACTGTAGATCTTTTTCTGAAACAACCGTTCCAACTGCTTCCACAGTTTGTTTCAGATCTCTACGCTGTGCGAGCTCCGTGACGAACTCCGGTTTGCTTGGACGTGTAACCGCATAGGCTGATAAGCCAATGATGACAAAAATGACGACGGCAATACTGGATTTCATATGACGACGGACAAACCGATATCCGCGCTTGATGAGGCCAAAAATAGAGGAAAAAAGTTGTTGCATAGGGAACTAATATGATAATCGAAAATGTTAATTCTGGCAAGGCATGTTCACTGTGAATCTAGAAGTTTTTCAATGATGCAAAAGCTTCTGTGATCGCTTCAGATGATGACCGCATCGTGATCCCCTCTTGTTCCAGTTTCGCACCGGAGAGGGTGCAGTTGCTCCTTGCGGCACGAACGACATCGGAAAGATGATCAACCGTAAGCCTCTCACAGATATGAGACGGATCAACCTCGTTTTTATATCGAACCATAATTTCATAAGGCGATACGGGGCCTGGACTGACAACGTTATAGATCCCTACTGCGCGTTTTTCGACCAGTTTTTTCAGTGCGACATAAAAATCCGGCATGTACGTGATCGAATTTTTTTCATCAAGCACACGCGTATAGCCAAGAAGCTTCGTGAGTAAATTTCGCGGGCTTCTCGTCCCATCAAATGGCATGCGGATCCTGAGCTGCAGAACCGGAAATGGCTTGAGCAAGCGGTCACTCATCGCTTTCGTCAGTGAGTAAAAGCTACCCGTAAAATTTAGTTCATCCTCTTCGGTATATCCACCTTCTTTAAAACCACTGTAAATACAACCCGAGCCAATATGTACCAGATAGATTTTTCGCTTCATGCATTCATCAAGCAATACCAGCGGACCCGTGACATTACTCTGCAGCGTCTCTTCTTTGTGATCCTCACACCAATCAACATTCGGTCTTCCGGTTTTCCCAGCCGCATTAATGACAATGTCTGGTTTCACCTCATCAAAAATTGCCCGAACAGCCAGCGGATCTGCAATGTCAATGCGTGGCGTCACAGCATCTGGATACAGTTCCTTGAGTTTACCGCCTAGATAGCCGTTGCCTCCAAAGATAAGAATTTTTGTCATGGACAAATAGTATAGTACGCAACCAAACTTTTGAGTAGGTACACTGCATTCATGAGTGAGATCCGATACAGCATTGAACGAACGCGTAACCGTACGTCTCGGGCAGTACTCAGAGACGGCATGATTCAGATTCGCTTAGCACGAGGTTTGCCGCCTGCAGAAGAGCAGCGTCATATCCAGTCACTTCTGAAACGCATGTCAAAAGCGTATCTCAAAGATGCAACCAAAAAGCGTCTTGATCCTTTTCGTTCGCTCTTCACTGGAGAACAATCTGTGACTACTAATCTTGCGACCGGTTCGCTTCTGAGCTTTCGGGTACAAGACGGGAGGCGCAATAAAGCATTGCAGGTTTGGGGAGGATGGTCTGTACTCCGTGGCCTGAATACTGATGACCGGACATTTCATAGATTCTTATGGAAGTTACTTGCTAAGTCTGCACACAAAGAAATAGAAGCACTCGTCAGGAGTATCAATGCCGAAACCTATAACGAACATATTTCCGCAGTAACACTCAAATATATGCGCTCCCGCTGGGGAAGCTGTTCACACACCGGTGTCATCGCTCTCTCTACTCCTCTTCTTTTTACAACGCCGGAGATTCTCCGCTATGTAATCATCCACGAGCTTGCTCATCTGCAGCACCCCAATCACTCAGCACATTTTTGGCAGCACGTAGCGCTGCATTCGCCTGATCATGTAAGAATACGGAAACTGTTGCTGGGATTTAAGCTGCCGAAAGCTTAACGCGCCTCATATGCTGCCTTCGCTTTAAGCGCACTCAGCACAAAATCGACCATGATCCCTACTTGTCTTGTGCCCATGTCTGATCTCTTAATTCTTTCAAGATCTGCCTGAAGGAACTCGAGAAGTACTTGATCATAGAGTCCGCCTTGAGCAGCGAAATGCAGCATATTACTTGTGAGTAGAGCATATTCAAAATCATCTTTCGGAGCTGATGTGACACTTTGAAGCATTTTAGCATGTAATTCAGCAGTCATCCTTGCCGCGTTGTTTGCCAGCATTGTTGCGTGGAAGTGTGCAATATCACCAAGCAATTCAGCAGTACTATTCACATCCTCTGGAGTTTCCTGAACAGACGTAGGGGAATCTGCCTTCAGAAACTTCTTAAGAATACTCGGCAATAATTTGTAAATCGCTGCCAGGAAACTGAAAGAGGGTTTCAGAGGTTTCTCTAGTTTCCAAACTTCTTTCAAAGCATATGATGCACTCTCTCTAATGTCCTCCAGACTGCGATTCTCGGCTCCGATAAGCAACGTATTGTCTGGAATAAGTGAGGGCTGGATATCACACAAAGCTTCTTGAAACACTGCAAACTGTTTAGCATCGGCAATGTGTTGAAGTGCCCTGATGACTCTCGTCAGCTTCACACCAAAATCATCACTCGGTTCTGTATCTTCACGTATTGCCATGTGCGCAATCCTTGCAGCAGCCAACCGAAGGGCATCTCCGTTAGCCTCAGGTAATGTATCCAGCCTGCTCGCAAAGGTCGTAATGGTCTCTGCAATCACGTACAGTTCATCTGGCGCAATCGGCCTATCCAGTCCCATCAGGATAGCACCAATCCTCAACGGATTATCGATAATAGCGTGCGCTATGTGCAAATATCGATTTTGTGGATGTGAAGTTGTTTCAATTGGTGGATGCGCTTCGAACGCTATACCCTTCCAGTACTGCCGTTCAATTTTTAAAACCTCAGCACGAAGGCGAACTCCACGAAACTCAGTGCGGTAGTTCGGATTGCGATCCTCTACGACTACGTCGCCTTTATAGAGATTGCCGCAAGGCGAGAACCACTTTTCTGATGGTTCGAGCCAGGTAATACCATCTAGCTGCTGTTCTAGTGGAAGTGTTTCTTGCATTGAACGATAGTCTTTTTCTGGTATAAATTTCATGTCTAGCAGTATCTCTATAAGATGAGCCTCCCATACATTTGGACCTTTTCCCTCATCATCAGGTGATCGACGAAATGCATCTTCTGGAATGGCATTTTTATATTGTTGGTGAAGAAACTTTATTGCCGCTTCTTGCCGGTCTCGAGGAATATCCCTCAAAAAAGCAATCTCCTTTGGGATATCCAGTCGTAGTGCAAGATCATCAAAAACAATTTTATCGTCCACGTGAATAGGATGAAATTCCGATCCAAGCTTAAGTTCTGCTTCATGAATACTGGATGCCAGATCCAGATTTGTTCTCAGGATTTCTTCTATATGTTCGAATGTCAATGTACCACGCTCAAGCTGACAACGATTTAATATAAAACGTTCTCTGAATCTACTTATGAGTTCTTCTATTTGTTCCACAGATAATTCTTTGGGTTTTGTCTCTGATGACAGATCTGGCATTAGTACAGGCACTTCTGCAGTTTTTTTTTCTTTATCTGCTGTTAATTTTGTTTCAAGCTCAGAAAAAACACCAAGAAATTGTGTAAAAGCTTCGCTTACAATACTGCAGGTGTTGGGAAATGGAGCATCAAACATATCTCGGGGGAGAGCCCCACTTTCCACCATGCGACTGGTCTGAGGAGAAACATCTTCAATGCTGAGGTATGTAGGTTTCATATTTATCGCACCATCAAACAGGTTTTGGAGGATTTTCCGTATATCGCCACTAACACGATCTGGAAGGTTTTCTGATAATACTGGAAAGTCGAATACAATTTCTCCAACATTATCAGTGGCTCGAACGTTTTCCATCATCCAAGACAAAGTTGAATTTACCAAGAGACCAATGAGCTGACCAACAGCATCCTTACCCTGACGTACACCTTCTGGTACATCAGTGGCAGAGGAAGTATCAACAGTAAATTCCATAGAAGAAATTGATAAAAAATAGTTTTCTATTGTGTTATAATAATGTTTATACGTCAATAACAATATTAATTGTAAACCTATATTTTATTTATCCTAAGCCATTTTTCATGTATAATATCTGGTGTCATCACTCTAACACCATACTGCTATGCATACTTTCTTCACACAACTCGGCCTCACAACGAACGAAGAGAAAATCTACCTCTACTTGCTAGAATCCGGTCCAACAATCGCCAGTATTGTCGGCAAACGGCTGAACCTCAATCGCGTCACTGCGTACGCATCGCTTCGGTCGCTGAAGAAAAAGATGTTCGTCTCATCATTCGAGAAAAATGGCGTCGCGTACTTCGAAGCAGCCACGCCTGAGGAGATCGTCCATCTCTGTAAAGAAAAAGTGGCACGACAGGTCGATCTTGAGGAAGAAGCTGAGAGCTTGCTCCCTGCACTCCGAACATTGCAGGAAAAACAGCTCAAGCCCGTGCTTGAAGTAAAAGGCGAGCTCAAGTATTACCAGGGCACAGAGGCGGTGCAGGTTCTCATCAATGAAACGCTCGATGAGAACGAGCCAGAGCAGCTGTGCTTCGGTCTGAATACGTTTCACACAAGCAGTAAAGATGATTCGTGGCAGTCATATACCAAGAAAAGGGTGGCAAAGGGAATGCATGTCCGAAGCATCCAACCGGATAGCAAGGACGCGAAACAGTATCAGAAGCGCGATAAAAATGAGCTACGCACGACGCTCCTTGTACCGCACAAGCGGTTCCCCGCCGACTGTGAACTTAATATTATCGGCGACATGATCGCACTCTTCGTAACGCACGGCGACAAGCCCGCGGGGATGAAGATCTACCACAAGGACATGGCCAGAGTTCTCACGAGCCTCTTTGAGCTTGCAAGCATCGGAGCAAAGACGTTTCAGGAGTAGCCGATGAGCGTTGCATGAGCTATCGCACACCCCCTGTTTCTGTTCTATAATACTGCCCGATGCCCAAGCGCTGCCGAAAAACCAAAGTCGTAAGAACCAAGAAGCGACGTTCCCGAAAGAACGATCTTAGTCTTGATCTGGAGCTGGAAGACCACACACGGCGCCAAGTGAAAGCGGTCGTCGCGATCGGACTTGGCATGGTGCTGTTTTTGGCACCCGGGCCAGTAGGGCTGGCAGTCAATAAAGCTCTGACGTTTTTCATGGGCAGTTGGCGTGTGCTCTTCCCGACAGCTCTCATTCTGCTTGGCTGTCTGCTGATGATCGGCAATTCGCCGAATATTGAGCTCAAACGCTCGGTGGGTCTTTCCATGTGTCTCGCTGCTTTTCTTGGCATCGTGCAGCTGACAGCTCCGATGAGTGATCTTGCGGATAGTCGCAATGAACTTGGCGGCGCTATTGGCTTCATGATGGCATTCCCGTTTGCGGCATTTCTGAGTGTCACAGCTGGTTTCATCATGCTTTCGGTGCTCTTCATCGCTGGTGTTTTCATCACATTTGAGCCTGATCTCCCGGCAATATTTCGGAGTTTGACGGCTGTGAAAGAGGTAAAACAGCGCCGTGTACAACAAGAGGAGGATGACGAAGAGGATGAACTAGATGATGAACTTGCTGAAGCGACCATCGATTTGATCGAACGGGATAACAACGCTCCAGACATCAATATTGTTCGTCCGGCATTCGCAACTGAGCCTCCGAAACCATCCGGTAAAGCTGCGGTGCAAGCGGTAACGAAAGCAAAGACACGGGAACTACTGGAGATGAAAGATACGCGTTTTGAGGAATGGAAATTCCCCGAGATGGAACTACTCGAGAATAAGCGTAGTGAACTTACAGTGGATGATGCAGAGCTCAAACGTCAGGCAGGGCGGATCAAAGAAAAGCTCAGTGAATTCAGCATCGAAGTGACGATGAAAGACGCCCACCCTGGTCCGACAGTCACGCAGTTTACGTTGCAACCAGCGGAAGGCATTAAGCTGAGTAAGATCGGAAGCTTGAAAAATGACCTAGCACTTGCACTAGCTGCCCAGAGCCTGAGAATAGAAGCGCCGATTCCTGGCAAGGCACTCGTTGGCATCGAGATGCCGAATGAAAAGCGTTCCACAGTGTATTTGCGTGAGATGCTTGAAGCTCCGCAGTTCAAACAGTCTGATTCCCCGCTCACGATCCCACTTGGCCGCGGTGTGAGTGGCGATGCGTACGTGGCGACGATCGAGGACATGCCGCACCTTCTCATCGCGGGAGCAACCGGTGCCGGTAAGTCCGTCGCTATGAATACGTTCTTGATCTCGCTGCTATTTCAGAACGCACCACACGAACTGAAGTTCATTCTGATCGACCCAAAGCGCGTGGAACTCATGCCCTATAACGGCATTCCGCATTTGCTGACGCCGGTCATCACAGAATCTGATAAGGCGCTGCAGGCACTCAGATGGGCAATTGCTGAAATGGGACGTCGGCTCCACAGATTCTCAGAACTCGGTGTACGAAACCTGGCCGAATACAATGAAAAGCAAACCGAAGAAGAAAAGAAGTTGCCGCGGATCGTGATCGTGATCGACGAGCTAGCAGACCTCATGATGCGTCAGCATCGGAAAGATACCGAGACGATGATTGCGCGCATCGCGCAGATGGCTCGCGCAGTCGGCATGCACCTCATCATCGCCACGCAGCGTCCGAGCGTGGATGTCATCACCGGTCTGATCAAAGCAAATATCCCAACCCGCATCGCTTTCCGTGTTGTCTCAGCCGTGGACTCGAGGACGATTTTGGATTCGATCGGCGCGGAAGATCTTCTCGGTAAAGGCGATATGCTCTATATGAATGCGTCGACCCCTAAGCCGGTGCGCATTCAGGGCATTTATATTTCCACGAAAGAAATCGAACGAGTCATCAATGTCGTGAAGATCGCCGGTGGTGGCATGTTCACTGAGGAAATCTCGCTCGGTAATGGAGATGACAATAACGAGAACGGAGCTGTCGACGGAGCAACCAATATGATCAATTTAGATGCTGATGACAACGGCGGCGATGACCTTTTCTTTGAAGCCGTACGCGTCGTCCAAGAAACTGGCCGAGCCTCGGCATCACTGCTCCAGCGTCAGCTCAAAGTAGGTTACGCACGCGCTGCGCGTTTACTGGATATTATGGAAGAGAAAGGCGTTGTTGGGCCTTCTGATGGCGCTAAGCCACGCAAAGTCTTTATTGATAGATTGGCTGAAGCAGAAGTGTCTTCATAACATAATATCAACACTTGACAAGCTCTTACTTTTTAACTACTCTGTGGCTCCTTTTCCAGAATACCTTTATGGATCAAGAAGATTTAGATTTCGAACGTCTAGAAGCACAAAGAGTACGTACTCTAACGCCCGAACAAGTAGAAGCCTTACATAAGCCAACAGTAGGTGACGTTAAAACTCAAATAGTAAATTCTTTTCGCAGGGATCATACACTCGTGCTCCAAGAAATATTCAAGGGGTACGCCGATGATTTTGATATTGATTGATCTGATGACCAAAGTAATGAGTGACTAGTACACTAAAACCGTGCAACTCCTCCTCGCCACCACCAACAAAGGAAAGATCATCGAAATGAGTGAGGTTCTTTCGGATATCCCGCTCACAATCAAAACTCCTGCAGACTTTGGCATTACTGATTCGCCACACGAACACGGTGAAACGTATCGTGATAATGCCATCATCAAAGCTGCGCATTACTTTGAACTAGCACGGGTTCCGACGCTTGCAGATGACTCTGGCATCGTTATAGATGCACTGAAGAATGAACTTGGCGTACAAACCAGAAGGTGGGGAGCCGGAGCCGACGCTTCGGATCAGGAATGGATCGATTTTTTCCTGAAGCGCATGGAAACAGAAACGAATAAACAGGCAACGTTTATTTGCTGCTTAGCGTATATCGATGCATCAGGAGAAACGCATATCTTCGAAGGCGAATGCAAAGGCGTGATCACTAAAACTCTGGAAGCTAGTTATCTTCCGGGTTTGCCAATTTCTGCATGTTTTAAGCCAGATGGCTACGACACAGTCTATTCTGCGATGAGCGTAGAACAAAAAAATAGCGTCAGTCACCGCGGTCAGGCACTGCAAAAACTGCATGATTTTTTACGTAAACGCTAGTTCTTCACGACTGACTTCTTCACATCTTTTTTTACGATGAATCCAGTTGGTAAACCTCCAAGTAGCCGACCTTTGGCATCCAGCTGAACCTCAAGGCCCGGAAAGTCCGGATGCTGCCACATGCTGATATCTCCACGGTGATAGTCTCGGCAGGTCTTGGCAAACAATGTTCTAAGCGAACCTTGGCGATGCGCAAATGTATCTTGGTTGCTGCGAATAAGTGCAAGGCTCACGGGTACGCCGCTGACACACGCATTCCAGACCGGATTCGTCGAGACGACGATATTTTTAGAGTTCAGATGGACGATCCTATCGGCTTTATTGATGCTGGTGTGTAAAACTCGTGCAGCGCAGAATGCCGGATCTTTCAGTGCAGGCATGATCTGCTTCGTGTCCCGCCCACTGATCTCGGCCATCGTCACACCCAACCATTCGATAAGAGACATGTCAGCGCTTTGTGGCAACACCCGCTGCATGGAGCAAATATAATCCACTTCTGCTGTGCTCAATGGTACGTCCGAACCCCTCGAAGATGTTGTGTCCAAACCATAGCCTGCAGCAACGAAATTGGCGGTAGCCATATACACTTTTGTGTTGTGACCGATCGCAGCTGATGCGGTAGGCGTGAACATCGGCATGATGGAAATAAAGACTATAAAAACTAGGCGAAGAATGCTGGCGGTTCGAAGGTGATGCAGAATGAACATGGAAGTGAATGATAACGAAGACATTTTGAATCTAGATAAGCAATATCGAACATTCTTTCTAAAACAATATAGTCAATGTATTCACCTCTAAAAAGCGGTCCGATAAGTGTTTGAGAGGATGTATTGATGATGAGGCTATGGGTAGAGGAAAAATACGTTCTTTTACCGTAAAGAACGCAGATCATTCGCGCTCAATATTCCCTTTGTGCAAAGACAATATAAGTCTTCTGGAAGATCTATGTAATTAAGTAGATGAGGATGTTCGGCAAGCAAGGTACGCAACAAATCCATGTAGTGAAGTATGATGATTTCAATGTCTCTAATCTTGTGATGCGTAGTCTGAATCTCTTTATCTCTAGTGTAGCCTAATTGAAAAGTTTTATAGACAGCAATGCTGGCAAAGCTAAGAATAAAACCAATACTATTCATACAATGTGAAAAGTGCAGAACAGTACATATATAATGTCTGATTTCTTTAGTCGTTATCATTGGTAGTCTTGAAATTAAATACTCTTGCAACGAGAGAAGTTCATCATTCTTATGTTTTATTCTGAGACACAAATTGGCACAGTAATCTTCTGAAGTTTCACCGGTAACTTCAGATTCTTGATTACTAAAATAGTGCTTCAAAAAATGATGATTACATGGAAGAGTATACTTTTCTAAAGTCATATATCACAACTCTAAAGCGGTGTGAAGTCCAGCGCAACAATTTTTGCCCATACCTGACGGATAAGCGCTCTAAGATCATCTTTTTCCTGCTCGGTGACTGAGAATTCACGCGCTAACGGATCCTCACCTCGCTCACCAATAAATTCCAAAGTGAATACTTGTGGTACGAGCATCGGATCGGCGATTTCAAGCAGAAGTGCGTAGAAGACAAGCTGACGGAAGTTTGCTCCGTCACGACCTGAGCGCGAAACTTTTCCAGCTTCCACTCCTCCACGAATAGCAGAAGGTGCTTTCGGCGCGCCAGTTTTGTAGTCGATAATAAAAGCGTCAGCAGAAATGTCTGATCGTCGGTCGATACGGTCAATTTTGCCCTTCAGAGGTATGCCTGCCCCGAGCGGGGTCGAGGGGTCACCGAGACGACCACGATGATCTCGCTCCACTGCATGAATGAACGGCGTCGCATGTTCTAATTTTGCCGCGAAATATTTAGGCAAGGCGTCTTGCGCCTGTGCCAGCAAATCACTCCGCTGTTTCTGCGTAAGAATATTTCGTTCCATCAGATGCCACTCGAAAGCTTTTAAAAAATCTTCCACTGAAAATTTTCTTTTACTTTGCACCGCCGTCGCCCATTCTTTCAGAGCCCAGTGCACGGCGCTGCCGTATCCGAAGGAACGAACGGAAGATTCTGTCAGTTCTTCCGGCTGACCTAAAAGATCAACGCGTCTGAATGCGAGTGGATCCTCTAAAAACCGGCTCAGAGATGTTGGCGACAGAGCGAAATTCTTGAGTCGTTCGTGCAAATACGCCGTCAGCTCAGCATCAGAATTTTCTTCTGGCTTCAGTAGAAGTAGTGATGATGTTTCTGGCGACTTCAGTGCAACATCACGCTCAGGTAGCGGTCCAGCCTCCGCAAAGAATGCCGACGGTGAAACCGCACGAGCCCGCTCCCCTACTGCAAATTCACGCGGGCAAATAAAGATCAGCTCACGCTTGGCGCGGGTCATGGCAACATATGCAACACGGCGTTCGTCTTGGTGTTTCTCAAACTTTTTCTGTTCGGTTTCCCACCCGAAAAGTAAATCTTCCGGAAGCGATAGTGATGACGGATTTCTGCGTTTATCCCAATGGCCATCTCTGAAACTTGAGAGAATCACAGTATGAAATTCTAAGCCTTTGCTTTGGTGCGCGGTCAGAAGTTGCACGCCTTCTGAAACAAGATGCGGAATCTGATACGTGAGGCGAATCTGTCCGAAGTCTTCATCATCATAAAACTTGAGATCGTTCAGAAATTTCTTCAGTGTCAGTAGTGGCGAGTCAAAACAGCGCTGTTTCACATACCGGAAGAATTCTTCCACAACTGCAAGATCCAGCGGATCTAGGTCTTTGGCACTGTCTGAGATACCGGACTCACGAAGTACGTGTTCTACGGTTTCAAGTACGGTGCGGGATTCCTGTTTCTGACGGACATCAAACAGCATGTCTCTGGCACGGATAAGCGTTTCACGGTTGAGAAACGGCAATTCGTAGGTCTCAAGTTCCAGTGTCAGGTCATGCACTGGCAGCTTATCGGCTCTCGCAGCGGCGATAATCCGTGCAATATCCGCCGGATGACAGCCAAAACATTCACACGCCAGGGCATGCAGAAACGGACCGTCACCATGGCCTTCGGTACTTTTGAGGATCGTCAGCGCTTGCCGCACAACCGGATGGGCGAGCAAGTCAGCCTTGCCGTGAAGTACGACCGGAATATTTCGCACTCTCAAAACATCGTAGATCGGACGAAGTTCACTATTGGTCTGCACCAGTACGCAAAGCTCCTGTGCCTGAATGCCTTTTTGTATCCGTTCTTCAATCAGATCTGCAATGAGCCACGGTTCTGCCGAGTCTGATGCGGCGCGCAACAATGCCGGTTCCTCGCCTTTCTCTTGTGTATACGCGTTTAAATCTTTTTTGAGTCCCGGAAGTTTGCCGACTAAACGTTCGTCATTGCGGGAAATAAGCCGACCAGCCGCATCAAGAATCGTCTGCGTCGAGCGATAATTTTCCGTGAGAGCAATAATGGGAGCTTTTGGAAAACGAGCATGAAACGCAAGCATGTGTAATACATTCGCTCCTTGAAATCGGTAGATCGCTTGATCATCATCACCGACCACAAAAAAATTCGGTTCGTGCGGTACTGTGTCATACGTCGTCAACCGATCAATCACCGCCCACTGCGCGCCGTTCAAGTCCTGCGCTTCATCGACCAGAATATACTGATATCGTTCTTGAAGCGCTTGAAGAAGCCAATCCTCAACGTTCAGCACTTTCAGAACCGTTAAGATCATATCGTCATAATCGTACAAACCCTTTTCTTCCAATAACTCTGAGTATCGTTTAAAAATATCAACAAAATCACGAAATTTCCGGGCTGAGAGCAAATTTTTCTCGTGAATCTTCGTGCCGGGTTTACTCTTTTCGGACATGACAGTGTCGTACTGCAATGCGACACTCTGAAGATCTTTCAGATTTTGTCCTTCGCGTTTGCAATCACTCACACGGCTAAGTAGCCCCGAAATTTTCTCATATGGATTTTTAGGATTAATCAGTGCCGATCCTTCACTTACAGCATCAACGATGCGTTGCATGGTCTGGTATTTTTCAAGATCCGAGATTTGTTTCTTCGCTGACCAGTAAGAAAATACGGGTGCATTGCGGCTAATGACCGCATCACAAAATCCATGCACCGTGTTCACAGAGACGCCGTACGCATCGGGACCAATCAGCTCACGGAGCCGCTCGCGCATGGCGGTCGCACCGGAATTTGAAAATGTCAGACACAGAATATTACTGGGCTTGGCCTGCGTTTTCTTGAGAATATTTGCAACTCGCATCGCAAGAACTTGCGTCTTACCGGTTCCAGGGCCCGCAATGACCATCACCGGACCTTCCACGGTATCGACGGCTTGTTTCTGGCCTGGATTGAGCCTGTCATATTCTTTCTCAAAAATGCGCATGGTAAAAGTATGACGGAGTACAGACCTTCACGCCATCATCGCCCCCAGTACCGTCAGCGACGCGCACAGAAATGCAATCATGAACATGAGTGCCAGCAGTAATAGCATGAACCCGAGTTTTGCAGACAGTAGTGAAACACCGACAGCGAGCACTAGCATCGGCCAGAGGATGATGCATCCGACAATGAGAATAAGAACCAAACGCAGGAAAACCGTAAACCAGTGGCCTGATGTCCGACGCATGCTCAAATGCAAACTCTGAAAGACACCAGCCTCACCACTCGCAAGAAATACTGGAGCAAGAGATAGCCGCGGCACCATATAAATCCCCAGAACAGGGCCAATAAACGGAATCCAGATCAACGAACGGACAAGCATCCAGATCATAAGCCCGCACATCCTAAGTATGTTTGCAGGCAGGCGCTGTGCGGTTTGGTACGCAGACTCGGATCCTCGTGTGAACAGAAGTAAAAAGAAAACTCCGGCACAGAACATCACGGTGATATTGAACAGAACCTGTAGCGCAATGAACGGAGCCACGCGGAGCATGAATTTCATCCCGACCGCATGCTCTCCTACCGGCTGTAGGCTCTCAGCGCCAAAACGATAACCTGATTGCTGGATGAATTCGCCGAATTCCATCGTAGAAATAACGCCGAGATCAGCGTCCACTGTGGTACGCAGTGCTTCTTGATCAAGAGCAAGCTCAGACATGAGGCCCTCCTCAATGTGCATCACCTTAAACTGCAGTGCAGACGAGCCAACAGCTAGTAACATCGCAAAGGAAAGAACTGCGATTGCCACTGGCACTTTCTTTCGTGACAAAAGAGCGGAAACTCCGAGAAATACGTCGGAAATCGGCGCCCGAGAAGATGTGTTCATGCAAGTGTCAGGAAGGCTCTAATCTTTACTCGTAGCTGGCGTGAGCGTGTATGAACAATGGTCACACTTCATAATAAGTTTTCCGGCCTGATGAATATCAACCAATGTTCCTTTGCGACACTCGGGGCAGAGCTTGCCACTCATGAATGATGATGCAGCAAATGCAGCTGCAGCTTTACCAGGTGCATGCTCGCGGATCGAGACTGATCGTGGATGATCACGCAATTTCTGCAAGACTTTTGCTTCAATCTGGCGAATACGTTCACGTGTCACGTTAAACTCTTTGCCTACTTCTTCCAGCGTGTGTCCGATGCCATCTTTCAGTCCGAAACGCATTTCGATGATTTTGCGTTCACGAGGCGTGAGATACTCGAGCATCGCATGGACATTCTCTTTGCGGAGCTGCCGATTCGTCGCATCAAACGGATTCACTGCTTCCTCATCCTCGATGAAGTCGCCTAATTTTGAATCCTCTTCAGAACCGACCGGAGCCTCCAATGAAATAATGTCCTGGCTGATCTTCTGAATGTGACGAACTTTCTTGATGTCCATTTCCATTTCGACCGCAAGTTCTTCTACCGTTGGCTCACGACCAAGCTCTTGTACCAGACGCCGCTGCGTGTGCGTGAGCTTATTAATGGTCTCCACCATGTGAACCGGGATACGAATCGTACGTGCCTGATCGGCAATCGCACGCGTGATGGCCTGGCGAATCCACCACGTAGCATACGTGGAAAATTTAAAACCGCGCTCAGGATCAAATTTTTCAACGGCACGGAAGAGACCAATGTTGCCTTCCTGGATGAGATCAAGAAATGAAAGACCACGACCGATATACTTTTTTGCAATAGATACCACAAGACGTAGGTTAGCTTCAGCCAGCTGCTGCTTAGCTCCCGCATCGCCCTTACGAATTCTGCGAGCAAGCTCTACCTCTTTGCGTCCATCAATCAAAGGCACGCGACCAATTTCGGACAAATACATACGGACAGAGTCGTTACTGATCTCCAGAAGGTCCACCTCACGTTCTTTGCGCTTTTTCTTGTCATCGGTAGCTACTTTTTTGGGATCATTCTTATGGCTGATGCCCGCACTCGCTACCACCTCAAGCGACGCATCATCCGTATCGGCGGCGGTCGTAGCTCCGGAGCCAGCTTCACTATCGGCAAGCTGCCCCTCTGCTCCCGGGTTCGTCTTACGCATCCAAATCAACGTGTCCTTCACGTCGATCACATCAATACCAAGCTCCATGAAGAGCGAGTACACCCGATCCAGAAGGTCGATATTATCCTCAGCATTCGGCACAGCACGTTGTACTTCCTGATGCGTAACATACCGTTGTTCACGGCCTTTTTTCACGAGATGCTTGATCTCGTCGGGAAACGCCTTCAATTCGTCATCAGTCGGCTGATGAATGAAACTTCGTGGGTGTGAGGCCATAGAGAGTAGAAGGAGAGTATACGCTAAAGAAAAGCTTGGCAACTACCAATAGTAAGCCGAGAGTCGATTGCTTACAAAGCACATCAATACTACAATACGTTCATGAAAGAATTGCTCAAAAAAAACTTTGTTATCATCCTCGCTTTTTTGCTACCAGTCGCGCTCATAGTGATCATTGCTTTGAGCCTGTACCTACCGTCGCTTTTCATATCGACTGACTATAATTTTGTCTATACAGCATGCACTGACGGAAACGATTATTATCCGTATCGCTGCGATGACTACTTGAAGCTACGCTATGGCGTTGAAAACAACACGTTGGTTCAGAAACCGGTGGATTACACGCAGGATCTCAATAATGACGGTAAGCCTGATTATAATGCTACATATACGGATCGTATCTTTTTGCATGACACAGAAAAAAACGAAAGTAGAGAGATAACACTTGCGGAAGCCAAGGCATTGACCCTGAATAGCCTCCTGACGTCACCGGATGGCATAACCGTTTCAAGCCACGATAGCAGAAGCAGCGGAGAGTTTTTCCCATTTGGTGGAGGATCTTCCTCGTATGGTTACTACCTTACAAAGGGGAATAGTAGGAGCAAGCTCAATATTATCAATAGCAATAAATCGTATTACTACCAAAATAATTTTCAATTTATTGGCTGGATAGTCCCTGGTCGAAGCTGATAATTTTTACGAAAGCATTCTATAAACAAGACAGAACTACTGAAGTAGTTAGCCGAGAGTTCATTGTTTACAAAGCCCGTCCAGACTACAATGCGTCCATGAAAGATTTGATCAAGAAAAACTTCGTCATCATTCTTGCTTTTCTGTTACCAGTCGGGCTTTTAGCCATCGTGGCTTTGAGTACATATATTCCGTCGCTTTTCCTAAAGACTGACTACAACTTTATCTTTACAACATGCACAGACATGAGTGATTATTATCTGTATCGCTGTAATGACTACCTGAAGCTACGTTATAGCGTTGAGAACGAAACGTTGGTTCAGAAAACTGTAGATACTACTCTGGATCAGGATAAAGACGGTAAGCCTGATTTCAATTCAGGATTCACGGATCGCATCTTTTTGTATGACACAGAATTGAATGAAGCCAGAGAGATAACGTTTAAGAGAGCTAAGCAATTTACCCTTAATAATCTGCTCACATCACCCGATGGCGTGACAGTTTCAAGCCGCTATAGCAGAAACGGCGGAGAGTTCTTCCCATTTGGCGGAGGATCTTCCTCACATGGTTACTATCTCACCAAAGGACGTAGCAGGAGCAAACTGAACCTGATCAATAGCAATGAGCTATATCCCTACCAAATTAATTTTCAATTCCTCGGCTGGGTAGTCCCTGGCCGAAGCTGATTATTTTTACGAAAGCATTCTATAAACAAGGCAGAACTACTGAAGTAGTTAGCCGAGAGTTCATTGTTTACAAAGCCCGTCCAGACTACAATACGTCCATGAAAGATTTGATCAAGAAAAACTTCATCATCATTCTTGCTTTTCTGCTGCCAGTCGCGCTCATAGTGATCATTGCTTTGAGCCTGTACCTACCGTCGCTTTTCCTGAAGACTGATTACAATTTTGTCTATATAGCGTGCAATTCCGGAACCAGCTGTGACGACTCTTCGAAGCAAGGCTATATTGTTGAAAATAACTCGTTGGTTCAAGTGGACTATAATCCAAGCTATACGGATCGGATTTTTTTACATGATACGAAAAAGAATGAAGGCAGAGAGATCACACTCGCGGAAGCCAAGGCACTGACTCTCAACAGTTCCCGCACATCACCGGATGACGTGACTGTTTCAAGTCACAGGAGTGGCGCAGGGGACTTCTTTCCCTTTGGCGGTTCTTCGTCCTTCGGTTACTATCTCAGAAAGGGAAATAGCAAGAGCAAGATCAATCTGATTGATTATCAGTTTCATTACCGATATCATTTCCAATTCCTCGGCTGGGTAGTCCCTGGCCGAAACTCATAACTCCTTCCCAAAGCTCTGTATGAACAAAGCAGAATTACTACAAGAACTTTCTGCCAAAATACGAGCAGGAGAGATCAGTCGTGAGGAAGTAATGCGCCATCTTCCGGCATCTCCAGAGAATAAATCTCATAGGGGAAGTCCGAAGACTGCCTCATATTTTACCGTGGCAAATATGCTGTATGTCTTGGGTGCAGCCATTGTGGTCATCGGTATTATTTTCTTCGTGTCTCAAGTGTGGGATGACATAGGATCTGCTGGACGTATCGCAGTAACGCTTGGTCTCGGTCTTCTGTTTGCAGGCCTTGGCACCATGCTTTTAAAGCAGAAGCCGGAGGACGCACTTGGAGCAGCATTCCACTGCATTGGAGGAGCGATCATTCCTGGAGGAGCCCTTGTAACGCTGTCTGAGCTGAGTACTGGGGTAGATCGCCCATGGGTCGTGGCTTTCACTTTCGGAGCTATTTTTGCGTTTTATATGCTCTTAAACTTTGTTCAAAAAAATGCAGTACTGACGTTCTTCGCGATACTCAATGGCACAGCTTTCGTCTATCTAGCGCTCCATGCGATGATGGATGGAACATACTATAACGATGACATCTTCGCGTATCTAACGATGGCGATAGGCGTGAGCTATCTTCTGCTCGGCTATGGCTTCCGCAATGGCTGGAATAAGATTCTGGTCGGCATTCTGTATTTCTTTGGTATCACAGGTCTACTCGGTGCGGCGTTTTCTCAGGTCTTTGATTCTGTGCCATGGCAGCTCTTCTATTTCCTCCTCATACTGGGGGGTCTTTGGGTATCAGTATTCCTGAAAAGTCGGAGTATCTTGGTCGTCAGTACGCTGTTCCTCATTGCGCATGTTTCATATATCACCGGTGAATATTTTGCAGATTCCATCGGTTGGCCTATCTCGTTGATTCTTCTCGGCTTTGTCTTTATCGGACTTGGCTTTGCCTCGATTACGATCAACAAGAGGTATATTAGGGAATAATTGCCTTACGCGGGAAGAATCCCGCTCCCTTGAGAGAAGGTATTTTTGCAATTGGTAGAAGGTATTTTATGCAATTGGGAGCAGGTTTCTACCTGCGTACAAGCAAGATTTTTTTATGATCCAGATGCCATTTTTGTCAGTTTCAGTAGCTGCTGATACTGGGTAAGGAGCCGGGCCTCTTCATCTGGTCGGCCTTTCTCGCGTGCGGCCTTCAGTTCTTTCACAATCGCAAATTGCTTTTCGAGCATCTTTTCACGGTTACTAGAAAGCACGAGTTTTCGGAATTCTTTGGTCGCCATATTCTCAGACCACAGCGGAAAATTCTCTTCACAATATAGCGCAAGCACATTCAGTTTTTCTTTGAGGAGCGGATCGATATCGATGGGTGAGAGAACGTCTGCAGCCGAACGTTCGCCAGACGGTGGAAGTGCGTCACGAAGAGCAGTATACGGATCAGGATCAACAGCGATGAGCTCCGTCACGAGTGGCCGAACCGCTGGGTACAAGAGTGCAAAGCCCAGACATAGCTCGTACCGACTATAAGGACCAGCGACCATGGCTCCCGCATTTTCTATCTTTTTGATCGGTCCGGATTGTATTTTCCACGCTCGGTAATCACGATCAAACTCACTTTCTACAACGCCAAAACTCTGCGCCGCTTTCTGCATGTAAGCACGGACTTCTACCGAGGTCGGCACAGCATCAAGCAGCGGGAATAATGTTTCTGCTACCAGACGCTTTCCGGCAGGCTCACCAATGTCCGGTCGTTCCTTGAGTCTATCAATCACAGAATCGATATACGGAACCGCGGTCTCGTTAATAAGATACGCAAACATTCTGGCGTCGCGCTGCACAAGTTCATCCGGGTCTTTCGCGGGCAATGTCACAGAGTTGATCCGAAGATTGGCACGGCTGAGTAAATCAAACGCACGAACGGCAGCCAACTGGCCTGCATTGTCTTGGTCCAGACACAGGATGATGTCATCAGCATGACGACGTAGTATCTTCACGTGTTCTTCGGTCAACGCCGTACCGCTGACGGCGGTGACGTGTTCTATCCCTGCTTTGTGCGCTGCAATACAGTCAAAATAGCCTTCCACCAGGACAACTTTTCTGGTTTTTCTGATGGCATCACGAGCCTGAAACAGACCGAAGAGAACAGCTGATTTGTTGTACAGCGGGCTCTCCGGCGAATTCACGTATTTGGCGTCACTATCACCCATCGCGCGGCCACCAAAACCGATGATGACGCCTTGAGCATCACGAATCGGGAACATGATTCGGTGACGAAACCTGTCGTAGATCTTGCCTTCTATTTCTTTTTGAACACCAAGACCAGCTGATACGATTTCGGTACGACTGTAACCAAGTTTCAGAAGATGATCATATGTTTCCGAGAACGAATCCGGCGCGTAACCGACGCCAAACTTCGTCATGAGTTCCGGCGGCACACCGCGGTTCTGCACATAACTCAGTGCGGTAGGCACAGCTTGCAGTTTAGACTCATAAAATTTGGCTGCAGCCGCCAGGCATTCTCTCAGCCTCTCTTTTTCATCTTTCGTCACTGATGGCTTCTTACTGAAGTTTTCTTTAGGAATATCGACACCGGCTTTTTCCGCGAGCATCTTCACCGCAGTCGGAAAGTCGACTGACTCGATCTTCTGAAAAAAACTAAAAATGTCGCCGCCGCTCTGACATGCAAAACAGTACGCGATGCCTTTATCCGGTGAGATCAAAAAACTCGGATTACTGTCACTGTGAAACGGACACAAGCTAACGAAGTTCCGGCCTTTACGCTTGATCTGACAGTACTGGGAGACCAGTTGATCGATCGGAAGCCGTGCACGAATTTCGTCTTTGATGTCCATGAGGGGGAGAGTATAGCGGGTATCATGAAAACATCCTCACAATATCCCTCGGGAGTCTATTCAGCACCGTTCCTGCTTTGAGCATTCCACGGCCAAAGATCAGATCTCGGCCGATAGAAGGTGCATGAACGGAGAAAAGCACATCGCCGTCGTCAAAACCAACCGGAGCAGCACTGATATTCACTCCTTTCAGAACCGAACGCATCTCGTCTTCGCTGACCTTCAGAACCTGTTTCGTCGCTTCATGGCCGCGTAGTGTTGCAATCTCATGAGACACACGAGTAAGACCATGCGAGGTAGATTTACCAAACGGCAGTCCGCCCATATACGGGTTCACGGGCAAGAAAAAATCCATGTATTCAGCCGGGAGCAAAAACAGTTGTTCTTTCATCTCGTACAGCATGTCGCCTTCATGCAAAAACGTCGTACCGAACCAATCCTCCAAATCATCTCCAATTTTTTTCTGACGAGACTTCGGAAGAAACGTCCAACGGTGCGGCTCCAGATTTTTTTTGGGCGCACGATCCCGCGTCGGCGCGCGCTTCTCGATCACGACCGAGAAAAAGCCTTCAGTATCCAGAGTCTGCGGCCATAGCCGGATCATCGGCTCAGGTTTTCCGCGCCCAAGGTGTGATTGCACTCGCATGGAATCTTCTAGCGGTCTTACAAAGTCAGACTTTAAAATTTCCGCAGGATTCAGAATAGAAAGTTGATCACTAAATTTGTTCAATATCGATAGAACCACATCCTCATTTTCTTCCGGTGTCAGCGTGCATGTCGAATACACGATTCGTCCGCCAACCTTGCAAGCATGCACCGCGGACTCCAAAAGTTCGCGCTGCAATTTTGCCATCTTGCCTATGTTATCCATCGAGCAATAATCAAGCGCATCGCTGTCTTTGCGCGCCGTCCCTTGGGCAGTGCATGGCGCATCACACAGCACACGATCAAAAACTTCGGTCATGTTGCCAGCAAACCATTGGCCCACTTTGCGTGTCACACACGCATTCGTCACGCCGCAACGTTGCAGATTTGTCAGCAGAGACCAAATGCGCTTTTCCTGCACATCGTTTGCTATCAACACTCCCCTACCCTGCATACGCGCTGCAATCTGTGTGGTTTTACTTCCTGGTGCAGCAGACATGTCCAGGATTCGTTCACCAGGCTTAGGATCCAGTAGCGCAACGGGAAGCATACTTGCCGCTTCTTGCAGATAGAACCCGCCCATGAGGTGCATGAAGTCTTTGCCCAGCGCCTCTTCTCTATCGATTCTATCCACGAAAAAACCTTCCTCACACCAAGGCACAGGTTCCAGAGTCCAATTCTTCGCTTTGCCCCACTTAAGCATATCAGCGACAGAACACTTGAGCGTGTTGACCCGCAAGGATTTGCGCAGCGGCTTTCCGCTCAGCTCTTTGAGGGCTGTGAGATCGGTAAAATCGCTGTAGCGGTCAAAGGGATGCGCCATGAATGCATGGTACGAGAATGACCAGTGATACTAAAGGGTATCTTGGGACTTATTCGACTGAAATCAACCGATATCAACGTCCAAAGCATCAAAAAGATACTCACTGGCAGCGCTTAATTCTTTCTGACGCTTACGTAGAATTTCATCCAACCATCCATTTCAGGCTTATCGAACCGTTATATGCCATGCGAGTTGCCATGAAGGGTATAGAAAACTTTATTTACTATTTGGTATCGAACTGGTTCTAAAACTCTCTGGTAATCGCGTAGCGTGTCGGAAAGCACTGCATCGATGTCACGCCTCTCAATGATTCTGCCATGAAGTGAACCACCTTCATGAGTCTCTGTTGTGATTTTACCTAAGACTAGCTGAGCAGCTTCCGGCACTGAGATGGATAACTTTCCTAGAATCTCTTTTGAATCCGAACACTCGTTAGAATAAGTGAATGAAAAACACCTATTAAGTTCTCACAACTTTCTAAAAGTGAACGTCATGAAATTTCGATTCTGAAACAGAAGAAATATTCTCTTCGATCTATAGCAAAGTCGCTGCAAAGATCTGTCTCAACTATTTCTGATGAGTTGAAAAGAAATATGGTAAAAGCCATTTATGATCCAATCAAGGCACAACAGAAATCGTACCTCCGCAGAAGGAATGCAAAGTATCAAGGAAAGAAAATAGCGCTACATTCTCGATTGCGAAAATTTGTGGAAGAAAAGTTGATGGACGATCAATCCCCGTATGCTATCGCAGGTAGACTTCGTAAGAAGGAAAAAGATTTACCTTCTGTCTCAAAAGAAAGTATTTATCGTTACATCAAGAGTCCGTATGGTCGAAATATTGAAATACATCGACAGATGAAGAGGCCGAGAAAGAGGAGCAGAAGAGCAAAACTGCAGAAACTTGATGGGAGAGTATCCATCCATGAAAGACCGCAGTACATAAACAAAAGAACAAGCAGTGGTCATGCAGAAGCGGACTTTATTGTTTCCGGAAAAAGCGGTCATGGCATTCTTCTCATCGTTGTTGATCGAAAGCTGCGGACATCCTTTCTTGAACTGATACTCATAGTTACGATTGCAGAAGTTCATAAGGCATTTGTGCGAATCAAAAAGCGATATCCAGAAATGCGAACCTTCACAACGGATAACGATATCCTGTTCCAGCATCACAAAAAACTTGAGGCGCTTCTTGGGATCAAAATCTACTTCTGCAACCCGTATCATTCATGGGAAAAAGGTGCCGTTGAAAATGTAAATAAGTACATCAGAAAAGATATCCCAAAGAGTTCAGATCTTTCTCGTTATTCTAAAAAATTCATTGCGTCCCTTGAAGAAAAACTCAACCGAAGGGCAATGAAATGCCTCAATTATGCGACACCGAAAGAAATGCTAGAAGCGTTTAGAATGAGAAAAAAGCGCAGAGAAATGCTGAAATCTGAAAAAAGTGAGTGTTCGGATTGAGACCGTACCGTGCCTTTTTCATAGTATTCATACTATAATTGCTATTCCATAATATGTCAATTTTTGGACTCATGAACATCCGTTTCAGCGCATTGAATTGCTGTTTCTTCTTCATCATCATACAAAATGGCTGATGCCGCTGGGCATTCGCTTCTTCTGCATGCGGCTTGATATCCGGATGTAGCACGTGCAGCCATTATCGCTCGAGACAGAAAATCTCCAAGCTCAGCCAACCCTTGATCAGGGCTTGGCGTAATAACATCATCATCGACTTGAGTTCTCTCAGGATCACACATGTAAAGGGGATTATGCACCGCCATCGTAGCTATGGAAAGAATTTGACGTCCTTACACTACCAAACTCACCAACTTCCCCGGAACATACACTTCTTTCTTGATCTCACCCGTCAGATACTTCTGCACGTTCTCCAATTCTTTGGCCTGCTTCAGAATCGACTCCGCTGGTTCATCTTTGGGCACAAGAATACTGCCTCGCAACTTGCCATTCACTTGGACAACAATCGTAATTGTCGCTTCAACGGTCAGGGCAGGATCGAATATTGGCCATTGCTGATTAATAACAAATCCAAGACCTCCAAGAATTGACCACATCTCTTCTGCTAGATGTGGAGCGAGAGGAGCAAGAAGTACTGCAACCGTTCGACCAAGCTCTTCTGAGAAAGAATCCTCTTTCTCGAGGACATTCAGAAGTTGCATGAGAGAACTGATGGCCGTATTGAAATGCAATGACTCGATGTCGGCTGAAACTTTCTGAATAGTTTTATGAAGAGCAGCTAACACTTGCGGTTTATCCTGTATTACTTTTTTGTTCGACTTTTCGGTAATCGTTCGAAACAAGCGCTGCACAAACCGAACGATCCCGTTGATACCCGTATCACTCCAATCACCGCCATCGGTGAACGGACCCATGAACATGAGGTACATTCGGAAAACGTCGGCACCATGCTGTTCCACGAAAGCGTCTGGACTGACGACGTTGCCCTTGGACTTACTCATCTTGGCTCCTTTGTTCGTGATCAAACCCTGATGAACTAATTTTTTGAACGGCTCTTCATGCGACACATGGCCAAAATCCTTGAGTGCCATCATGACAAAACGTGCGTAAATCAGGTGCATGCAAGCATGCTCAGGCCCACCGATGTACATATCGACGGGCATCCACTTTTTTTCGAGCGCAGGATCAATGAATTTCTTTGAGTCCCCTTCCATCAAATAACGCAAATAATAAAAACTACTGCACACAAACGTGTCCATCGTATCAAATTCCGGACGCCAGCCTTTTCCGAATATTTTTTCAGTGCGCGTGATAAATTCTTTGGAATCCGTGAGTGGTGATTTTCCCGTTGGCTTGAATTCCACATCAGTCGGAAGTAGCCATGGCAAATGCTCGTCTGGTACCGGGTGTGCCTTGCCTTCAGGGTCATAAACGATCGGAATCGGCGCACCCCAATAGCGCTGACGCGAGACAAGCCAGTCACGCAGACGATAGTTAATCTGCCTGGTTCCAATCTTCTTTTTGACAATATAATCGATGACATCCTCACGGACTTCTCCCCATTTGCGTCCTTTAAATTCCTCAGGATATTCCATGACGCCTTCGGTATCTTTTGTGTAGCAGTATTCCAATGCACGTACTTTTTTAGCTTCGACTGGGTCAGCAGGCGCCATGACAGTTTTGAGCGGAATGCCGTATTTTTTGGCAAATGCAAAGTCACGCTCGTCATGTGCCGAACAGTTCACGATGCCGGTTCCGTAGTCCATCACAACGAATGATGCGACCCAGACCGGTAGATCTCCGGTACCAAATGGATTATCCACATATCGACCGGTGAAAATTCCTTCTACATGCTCTTCAAACTTATATTTCTCCGTTGCCTTCAATTTTTTCATACGCGCAACGAATGCCAGAACGTCTTTCTCGTACGGCGTTCCCTTGACCATTGTTTCCACCATCGGATGTTCAGGTGCGATGACGGTAAATGTTTGGGCATTGAATGTTTGAGGAATGGAGTCGTACACCTCAAATGAAAAATCGATATCCTTGAGCTTCAATGTGAAATTGACACCTTCACTTCTACCAATCCAGTTTCGTTGCATCAGCTTGGTCTTCTCGGGCCAATCAAGACCTGTAAGCCCATCAAGAAGCCTCTGCGAATACTTCTTGATGTTCCAAAACCATTGCTCCAGCGGCTTCTGGATGACATCTGTTCCACAGCGTTCACACTTGCCATCCTGCGCCTGTTCATTGGCAAGCACCGTCTGACAGCTCGGACAGAAGTTCACGTTCCCGAGCTTCTTGTACGCCAGCTTGTTTTTGTACATCTCTAAAAATAGCCATTGGGTCCACCGATAGTAGCCAGGATCAGTCGTACTCAGTGTTTTGTCCCAGTCGTACATGCAGCCAATGCGCTTCAGTTGCTCAATCATCGTTTGCACGTTCTTGGCCGTTGACTCAGCAGGCTTCACTCCTGTTTTGATGGCATAGTTTTCTGCAGGAAGTCCGAATGCGTCAAAGCCCATCGGAGCAAAGACGTCATACCCCTGCATTTTCTTGAACCGTGAGTATGAATCTGCGGGTGCGTAGTTATACCAATGACCAACGTGCAGCTTGTCGCCGGACGGATACGGGAACATCACCATCGAATAATATGGCTTCTTGGCCTTTGCGAGAGCAGCTGTATACACGCCGTTTTCTTCCCACTTCTTGCGCCATTTTGCTTCGATCGGAGTCGGGTCGTAAGGATTGGACATGTTGAGAGTATACAGATGCGCGATAATAGAAATACACCCCCATAAGCGGAGGTTAAGGATCAGCCACGGCCTATCACCGCAATTCATCATCTATCTTCGCTGCAAATCACCATCTATCACCGCAACCCCTCACCGCCTATCCCCGCAGCAGCGGTTCGCAAACCGCTGAATCTACGCGTATAACACAAATTTCAATGATCATGTTAGCATGTCATCCATGCCTCAAAAGCACCGTCAGCAACAGGGCACATTTCACATCACAACCGCTGTGCGAGATCGCATGCCGATCTGCACGGAATCTGGTATGCCCGAACGTTTAATCCATCATCTTGGCGAGACAAGAGGCATGCAAGGCGCAAAACTCTTCGCATTCTGTATTCTCCCTGATCACATCCATCTTCTCTTGAGTCCTGGAAAGAAAGGACTCAGTGCGTTCCTCCATGCTTTCAAGAAAAATAGTTCACGTGATATTCCCAGTCTTTTCTGGCAGAAAGGATATTACGACGAACGGATTCGTGATGATAAACAACGAGGGACGGTCATCGGATACATTCAGGGAAATGCGATGAAACACAATCTGGTCACAGATATTACGGATTGGCCTTGGACATCACTGCACTTTCCTGAGATGTTGGATCCGATGGAGGTTTGGTTATAGACCTTTACTCCGCAGGCGCGAATAGAAAATCATGGTTCGTTTTTCTCCCGCAGCCGCGATTCGCAAATCGTGGCGGTTTGCATATTCTTTGAAGCCAGCGGTTTGCGAACCGCTGCTACGGAAAATGGGGATGAACAAATCGTGGCAATTTACAAACCCCGATACGGTAAACGCGGATACTTCTGCTACAATAGCGCTTCCGCATGCACAAGCTAGCAACTGTTGCGATCACCCTACTACGCTCTGATGAGCTCCGCACGGCAATTCGGCCACTTCCCATCACTTATGCCTAAGCTACCAACTGTTGCAATTATCGGCCGACCGAATACCGGCAAATCCACGCTTTTTAATAGGCTTATTGGCAAAAGGCGATCAATCGAAAGCGATATCGCAGGCACAACGCGGGACCTTATCAGCCACAGAGTAGACCTTGAGGAAATGTCGTATCTGCTGGTAGATACCGGTGGTATAGGATCCACTGCCGATAAAGATTTTGAAGAAGACGTAGCCGAACAGTCACTTCTTGCACTCGAGTTTGCAGATGTCATCGTCTTTACCGTCAACGCAAAAGAAGAGATCACGGGGGATGACCGCAAAGTCATGGACATCATCAGAAAAAAACGCCGCCGGCATGTACCGGTCATTGTTGCACTCACCAAAGCTGATACGCCGGAAAGACGTGATGCGCTGATTCTCGATTTCCATGAGACTGACATCGGTGAAGATATCTTGACTGTCAGTGCGCCGCATCGCATCGGGATTGATCATTTGAATGACTTGATCGTCAAACACCTGAAACTTCTGAACTTTGAGAAAGCACCGGAAGAAACGGGTGATGAGCCGCCTCGGATTGCGATCATCGGACGGCCCAACGTTGGAAAAAGCTCGATCGTGAATGCGCTGATGTCCGATGGACAACGCGAGAAGTCTCCGGTTCTTGTGTCACCAGTGGCGGGCACAACTCGTGATAGCATCGATACGGAAGTGATGTATCACGACAAGCGTTATATTTTGATCGATACCGCTGGACTCAAGAAACAAGCCCGGCGCGATGATGAGATCGAACGTTTTTCAGCGATGCGCACGCTTACTGCTGTCGAACAAGCTGATATCGTCATCTTGGTTCTGAGTGCTGCAGAACCGCCGACTCAACAAGACAAACGCATTGCTGCATTGGCTGTGGAGAGTGGCAAAGGCTTGCTCGTTCTGCTCAATAAAATTGATACACTCAAGGGCGAAAAGAGAACCGATGGCATTGGATTTGTCACCGATACGCTGCATTTCGTCACCAAGTTTGCCCGCGTCATTCCCTGCTCGGCTGTGACGCGTGAAGGTCTCGTGAAACTTTTCGACATGGTGGAGTCAGTCCAGCTCAGCCGTATCCGTCGTATACCGACAAATCAGCTGAATCGCTGGTTTGAGGAAAGCGTCCATGGCAAGCCACTCGGTGAAATCGCAAAGACCAAATACATCACACAAGCTGATGAAATCCCTCCGACGTTCGTCCTCTTCGTTAAAAATCCACGCAATGTCCAAGCGTCACAGCTGCGTTATCTGGAAAATCAGCTCAGAAAAACCTTCGGCTTTGACGGCACGCCTATACGCTTTTTGATGAAGCCAACGGAGAAAGATGGACTCGAAAAAAAGAGAAAGATCAAATAACGATCACAGCGGGCGCGACACCTCGATTACCGTGGGTCAGAAAACCGCGGGTCAGTAGACCCGCTCTTATTCTTCACTTTGCACTTTCAACTTGTTGCCCCGCGAAGCTCCCTCAGGAGCGTAGTGGGGTCACTTCTTATCCCCTTCCCTCCTTTCTATCCTTTACTCGTCCATCTTCATGGATCGGTAACGGATACTCACGGATGACAACTTCGAGCTTATCAAGCAGTTTTATCGGATCATCATCAAACACCATATTTGGCGGAATTTTACGACGACACAGTTCTTCCACGACGTGCGGAATGGAATTACTAATGCCTCCGGAATTCGTGACGATGCCAATGGCACGGCCTTCCTCATAGGCAATCGTCAGTTCATTGAGCGTGCCGATGCCACCACCGATGATGATGACAGCGTCAGAAGAACGGATATTGATAATGTCACGTTCCATGAAACCCATGCCCGTGAAAATAATAATGTCATGACCGGCAGGCGATAAGTATTCGTTAATATGCTCATACTCGGAAAATGCCGGCGAAATACCAATCGTGAGTCCATTGAATTCCTTGGCACCGAGTAACGCATCATGCGGAAGGCCGGGGCACGCACCGCTAATCAGAATATGATTTCTCTTTCCGATTTCCCGTCCGAGAACAGTCGCCTTCTGGCGTGCAACCGGATCCTCGATCTGCGGACCGCTTGCAGACCCCATCACGCCGATTTTGATTCGTCTATTATGCATAGGTTTATTTGATTCTACTCCTCTGTCTGAGCGTTGGAATGAAGCGCAAAAATGGGTTTTGGATTTCTTATCATTATAGCACAAAAATCCTTAGATTAGAAGTACTACATGCCAGATTTTCACCTCCCCAAATACCTCGCCCTATTCACATTGTGCTCATCATTCGTCACCGCATAATGAATAACGCCTGACGGATCATGCAGGTAATACCAGTACTGTGACTCGATAGGATTCAGCGAAGCAATGACCGATGCCTCACTGGGATTTGCGATGGGTGATGGAGGCAGTCCTTGCGTACGACGGGTGTTGTACGCTGAGTCGATTTCTACGTCTGTCTTCGTCAGAACGTCTCGCTTCTTATTCAGGCGATAGCGCGTTGTCGCATCCACACCGAGAGCGACTTTATTTGCAAGCCGTTTCCAGAGAATACCGGCAATTTGCGCACGCTCTTCATCATGACGCGATTCTTCTTCAACCAATGACGCCATCGTAATAGTCTCATGAATCGTGTGTCCGCTTTTGGCTATATCCGAGGCATACTCCACAACAATACGTTCACGAAATGTACCGAGCATGCGCTCGAGCGCGAACTTCGGACCGTAATCAGCTGGTGAAACTGAATAGGTCTCCGGAAAGAGATAGCCTTCCAGACGTGAGCCGATCTTAAATGCTTCACCTCCCTGGGCGGGTGCTGCGGGCAGGAAATCAAATGAACTGAAATCACACCGAAACGCACACTCAATAATGTCACCAGGCTTGCCGAGGCCTTTGGAGACAAACAGCGCATCGATGTCCGCAACCGTATATCCCTCCGGAATCGTCACGAGAAATTCCTGCGTTTTGCCTGAGTGCAACACGACAATAATGTCAGCCGATGATGCCGATGGGCTGAGCGCGAATGATCCTGCCTGCAATTTGCCTGCGACACCGGTGATACGCGCATACGTCTTGAAGACCCACGGAGAACGAATAAATCCGCGATCTTTGAGATTCGCTGCAATGATGCCAATGGACTCGCCGGGCTGAACTGTGAACGACACATCTTTTGCATCTCCGCTATTCACAGGCCACAGCGCGTGCCAGAACCACAACCCAAACATCAGGACGCAAGCCGAAAAAATGAGGATGAGGCGACGCATACGAAAATATTAGCTCTTCATGCCAAGTCCCAATTCCCCCATAACACCTTGCATGCGCTCAGCAGATACTATCTGTGCTTTCTTCATCGCACGGTTCATTGCATCTTTTAGTAAATCACCAATCCTCTCACGAGGAACATCAGGGCCAACAGTTATCTCGATAATTTCCATCGCTGCAGATACGACAACGTGTACGCCAGACGCCTCAGCTTCCACGTGAATATTCTTGAGTTCACTTTGGACTTTTTTTGCTCGCCGTTGAAATGAAAACGAGTTTTTGAGATCGGAGAGAGAAGGCATGCACGGAGTGTAAAGTGCCTGCGCGCCAAAGTCACGCACCCTTACTCATTGGTTTCGTCTGATCCCTGGCTCTTCGCAAATAATGTCGCTGTATTCAAATTATTTGCCAGATCTGTGGCCCACGCGTTTGTGGCTGGATCCTGAAGTTCAGGTAACGCACGCTGAATAGCACTTCGAGCCCCCGCAATACGGGATTCAAATTCCGTGGGCATATTTCCACTATTCATACCTTCTCCATAAACCATGGAAACCCACTTCACAATAGATTGGACAGTACTATTGATAGAAATAATCAGATCACGTATTTTTTCGTCATCCGACGAATCTTGCCGATTTCTACTCACTTCAAAATTCAATTGGCTCTGGGCTAAGGCTAATGTTTTGACTTCCAAGGTGAGCCTATCAATGGGAGAGTCTCTCGATTCGCCCGTCATTTCTGTCTTTTCGACATCAGGCTTTTCAAGCAAAGTAGTTGCCCATAACAGAGCAAGACCCGTAGCCAGCAACATGCCTTTTCCAGACATAGCGCGAATATACAACGAAAATAGACGTTGGCAATTTATTTCTCAGTAACACCACGGATAGCGCTTGTTTTAGCCATGCAAAAGGTATTTGCCCCTCTTTTTTTCGATCAAACCATCACTCTGCAATTTCTTTAGAAGAGCTTCGAGCCACTCTCTATTATCTTCGAGAGTCCAATCCCCTATCGCCTGTGAGCCAAGCTCTTCAAGCGTGAGCTGATTTCGTGCATCTCGTAACGTTTCTATGATGCGTCCTCGGAAAATTCTATTCGGAATAAACTTGCCGGCCATCATGCGTCCTGGTTCTTTGTTCACTTTTTTTGCTGCGCCCCGTACCGATTGCTTCGAGCAATCTGGTACTGGGGTTCGTACCATTCGTTTACCGTAAGCCATACATACAGATTCCATCTTTTTGCTCATCATCTGCCATTGAGGATTATTTTTGGTACAAATAAGTGACCCAAAGTCCATGAGTGCCGCATGCCAGTTCTGGGTTGATCCGGTACGAAGAGCTTCAGTCAGAATTTCTTGTGATAGTTCGAGCAGATACGCATCATTTTTCTTCCACGTCCCATCCGCATTTTCAGGCCCGACAAAAAATCTGTGAAGAATCCTACGAATATTCACATCCATACACGGCGTCGGAATGCCGAATGCAAAATTCCGGATCGCGCCCGCGGTGTAATGACCAACTCCGGGTAATTCCTGCAACTCTGTCATCTCACGTGGAAATTTTCCGTGATACTTATCGACAATAGTTTTAGCAGCATCTCTTAGTCTGATTGCGCGGTTGTTATAGCCAAGACCCCGCCATGCGATCAGAATCTCACGATTTGAAGCCTTTGAAAGCGCTTCTATATAAGGAAATTGCTGTATAAAGTTTTTATACAGAATAATGACTCTTGATACCTGTGTCTGCTGCAGCATCACTTCTGAAACCAAAATCAAATATGCTTTGTGATCCAGATTTTTTTCTGTGATATCGCGCCACGGGAGTGTGCGTTTATTTTTTTCGAACCAAGACCAGAGTTCGGTGCAGAAGATGCGGATGCGATCTGAGCGGTGCATGCTGGTATTATAGACAATCACTAGAAATCAGTTGACTTAGTGCTACACTTTAGCTACACTTATAGCACACTTTCCCATCACTCTATGCCAACGAAAAAGCGGAGACTCAATATCACTCTGAAGAAAGATACTGCTTTTTTTATTAAGCAACTTGCACTACGGGATGATGTTCCAGAATCAACAAAAGCCAGCGAACTGATAGAGGTAGCTCTCGAGATGGAGGAAGATTTTACCCTGAGTACGATCGCAGATGAACGAGATAAAAAAACAAAGAATTGGATGAGCTATGACGAATTTGCAGCCAAAGTTTTATGAACTATACCATTCAGTTTTCCGATACCGTTGACTGGAAAAAATTTAATCGTCTTCCGAAAAATGACAGAGAAAACATTCTAAAGATCATAAGAGAAAAGTTAGGATCCGAACCCGAACGTTTTGGTAAGCCGCTTCGTTTTTCCCTTCGCGGTTACCGACGAATTCGCATTGGCGAGTATCGCATTTTATACAAGATAGAAGGTCAGAATGTGAAAATAACAGCCATCGGACTTCGATCAAAAATTTACTGATGCGATCTGAGCGCTTCATTTCGTAGGTATGTGATGCTCTCGACAGTAACGCAAAAGACCGTACGCACTTGCAGTATGGACGTATTCAGACGCCAAAACCTTCTCGAGTGCGTCATTGAGGCTGAGCGTATGCACCTCGATCATTTCATCTTCATCCTGCGGTAGTGGAGCATGCGTTAAATTTTTCCCAATAAAAATATGGTTGGACATAACGAGACTCTCCGAATGATGTGTGCTGCAGTAGAGCGTTAGCTCTTCGGCCCGAAATCCGGTCTCCTCCTGCAGTTCTCGCTGCGCAGCACTTGCCATATTTTTTTCTTTATCAGCTTTACCACTAGGCAACATCCAAATGTACGTACCGTAGAACGGTCTGTATTCACGCAGAAGAAGAATTGTTGTCTCGGTTGCAAAAGCGATGATATGCACAACGTCAGGTCGCACGACGCGTGCTATTTTTTTGACCCGTCCGTCAGGAAGAGTGGCGGAATCAAGTATGACTTTTAAGCCATGATCATTATACAGTTCTTCCATGGAGAAGAGTGTACCCCAGAGAGCAGGCTACTTCTATCGGCTACATCAGCTTATGATTTCGTGATGCCTATACGATCTTCAATCTCCTGATCGACGAAAGCCTTCTTGCGGCCGTACTTCATGCGGCTGTATTCTTTGATCAGCCCACCGAGTTTCTCGTTTCGTTCAGATTCGTCGTAGATCGTCGCGAGTGAGAACGGACGTGAGGTCGTATTATTAATATTTAGCTTTACGTAACAGTTAAAGTTCGGAATACCGATGACGTCTTGTTCACTGAGTACCGGTGCGAATTCTTTAGCCATGTACTCGGCATCTTCGGCACCGATCTTGAAACTCATGATGGTACCAACGTTACCGAAAACAGCGTCACGCATTTTGGTGCTGGACTGTCCGTAACTCTCTGTTTTGCCGACGAGCTGTCCGATGTACTGGTGAGCCATGATGAGACCAAGTTCGTACTTGCGAGCCTCACTCAAGATCGTCGCAAAGGCGTCCGTGATGAAGTTCTGGAATTCGTCGACGTACAAGTAGAATCGCTTACGATCACGCTGCGGAACGTCTGCACGGCTAAGCGCTGCCATGTTCACTTTGTTCACGAAGATGAGCCCAAGCAGCTGCGCATTCACATCACCTATTTTTCCTTTGCTCAGGTTCACAAGTAACACCTTTCCGGTATCCATAATCTCACGAATATTAAATGCAGATTTTGGTTGGCCGATGATGTTACGCATCGTTGTATTTGTCACGAACGGTCCGAATTTTGCCGAGAAGTACGGAATCATTTCTTCTTTTTCTCTCGCTCCGGTCTTCGCGATTTCATTTTCCCAGAAACTGCGCACAACGGCGTTTTTACATTTGGCAACTTTGTAATGCTGGAATTCATCATCGACGAAAAGTCTTGGCACATCGAGAAGAGTTGCGCCTTCTTCTTCATCATCCATCAAGGTCAGACAGCCGTTTCTGAAGTAATGCTGAATGCGTGGTCCGAAAATCTCGTTACCGAACAGCTTGATGAATATTTCCATGGCGTCCAAAGAAGCACGGTCTTTTTCCTCCGGAGTTTTTGCCTCAAGAAGATTCAGGCCCATCGGGCGTTCGCCATCCGAAGGATCAAACACCACAACGTCTTTCGCACGTTCTTTGATGGTGTGGGCAAGTGCATCTTCAATGAGATCTCCATGTGGATCGATAATGCAGAGACCTTCGTTATTCGCTATGTCCTGCCGAGCTTGGTAGTTTAAGAGTGCGGATTTACCGGAACCAGATTTACCGATGATGTACTGATGACGCGTACGATCGCCATCCAAAAAACGAATCTTCGTGTCTACTGCACGATGACGGTTGATACCGAGAACAACGCCTTCACGCGGGGCATTGGGTGGTGGTGGCAGAATTTTATAGAGAATCCACTGGATATTTGGGATCGTATTGTAACGGCTGTCCGGGAAATGAAAGATAGACGCCAGTTCTTTTTCAACGAGGAGATTTCGACGATGACCAAAACCGTTCATGCGACGTTTCCACAGTGGATAGAGCAAATGTTGATTGATACTCAGTGGCAGAAAATCCACGATCATCCGACGGTTTTTCAGGAAGTTCCCGTACAAATCTTTAAAGACGTTAAATGACACCTGCAAATTATTGGTAATGTCATTGGCTCGCTCCCACGTTTTGGCCGCAGCCATGATACGAATAGTCGTGTGAAATCCGCTCATACCGGCCTTTTCTCCCATGCGTTTATAGAGCTCTTCCTCGGGCTGAATCATACGGACGAACGAATCACCGGACTTCGCACCCGGTGCCATCGTGGATGAGTCGGAAGAACCCATCATACCGAGGATGCTACCCAGTAACTTGAGTCCGGGAATTTTGTCGAACATTGTTGCTTTTTGTCCTTTGAAACTTGATGAAGCAATTGCCTTCGTCTTTCTGGACCAACGTTCATAGAAGACCGGTGTGATGATGACCTGAACGGATGCTTTCTCGTCTGGCTGAAGCTTACTCAAGGCATTCGTGATGTCGTTTAACGGATCATCCTGCATGCTATCAAAAAACCGTAGCGGATACATGTACGGTTTCTTCGTGATCATATTGTAGATCGAAAGTTTGTAGCCCTTTGGCCAAATATCCGGCGTTGGCGTGAGCGCAACGTCTGCATTGGGATAGTAGGATGTGATTTGTTTTTCAACGATGGAAATGAGATTTTTCGGACAGAGCACATAGAACGTGATCATTCCGTCCTCAACGAAAAGCTCAAAGCTGATGGTGATGTAGCGAAAAATCCAGAAGTGGACCACCTGCCAGAATGTCAGATCCTTCACTTCGTTAATCGCGCGAAAGAGCTGCTCCATGATCGCAACTTTTTCCTTGAAGTCTTTCTCCGTGCGCTTTTCTTGATCCATTTTGCTGTCACTCCGTGGCAGGATAACCTTCATAGAGATCAGCTTTTTTCCGGCAGAGTACGCATACCAGGAACGCATCGTACAGATTCCGTAGTACACCAACGAAATTGCGAGCAGTATCAAGAATATATTCTCGATCGGACTCTGGATAAACCACCGACCAAAAATGCCCCAGATATTGAGGTTGAGCATGTAGGCACCCAGAGAAATGATTCCGAGTAGAATGGGCCAAAAGAGGAAGCGAAGAAGTGTGAACATTTTTCGTTATGACACTGTACAGACAGCATCTGATTATTATATCAGAAAAACGGCTTGAAATACAGCTGTCGCTGTAGATAAATGAAAAGGTTACCCAAAACCTTCGGGTAGATACTAATTCGGTTACCGTGTTGCCCTATGACTATGGCAACCAAAAAAAGCATATTTCAAGAGCATTTGAAGCAGTGGCTTTCGGCAAAGAGTGACAGGAAAATGC
>CALRGQ010000005.1 GCA_943357915.1 Candidatus Peribacteria bacterium | reverse complement strand
GGCTTATCAATGACCAGATAATCAAAACAAACTGCAAGAACGGCCGAAACGCAGAGAATTATGACGCTTCCGATGAATCCGCGTGACTCCTGATGCGTGAAAGTCATAGCCTTATCGTATTTATGCTCTTATCGTTTGTCAATATATATTTATTGTTATTCGTTCATTGGAATGTTTGCAAGTCATCTCGCAACCAACACTAATTGCATAGAGACTGGAGAGGCTTCGGTGAACCAGCTAAAATCTTTTCGTTCGGGATGTAGCTTAGTTGGTCCAAGCCTGCTGCAAGCAAAAAAAGGCCACTGGCGCATGTCAGATCATCTATAATCAGAACACATCGGGATGTAGCTTAGTTGGTAAAGCGCCAGGCTGGGGGTCTGGAGACCCAGGGTTCGAGTCCCTGCATCCCGACCATGGAAGTCTTGTTGTCCAAAGACCAGCTCAGGAATGGTTCAGAAAGGCTTACAGAAGCCACTTCTCCACCATCAATTACTACGTTCGAGACGACAAGATCAGCAATCTTGCGCTTTTGATCATCTGTCGCCTTTTTCCACCAAGCAGAGCCATTCTTAGAAAGTTCGAGAAACGCATCCAGCTCCTCGTACCGTTTCATGCCTTCATCATCCAGATTACCTTCTCTCTTTAGAAGAGACTTCTTTTCCTCTCGTAATCGTTTCAACCTGCGCTCCTCAGCCTGCACTTCGCCTTCAGTTGCGACGGGCTTTGAATACTTCATGGCATTCAGTCTCTCCTCACATTCCTGAATTTCTGCTTTGTTCGTGGCCTTCAGTGCCGATAGCTGACGTTCAGTTGCCTCCGCCTGTAGCCTCTCTTGCTTGTAATGATGCCATTCAGTCACGACAAGAATCTTATGTTCCCGCTCGGTGAGCTTCACATCTTTCAGTTTTTCTCCAATAGCATCGAAGACCGTCTCCATGAAAATACTGTGTTGCGGTTTGCAGTTCTGACAAGTGAAGCGTGGCGATGGCTTCTTTGAACCACCTGTGGGCTTATTTGGAGTCATTGAAGCGAGAAGCTTCTGTTTTTGTCTGACAGAACAAAATACTTTATTGGAGGCTAGCGGATATTGACTACGACGACTGCCGCCCTGTGGCTGCTTTGCAGTCTCCTTGAACATATTCGGATTCACCCGCTTGAATTCCTCAACTGTTACAACAATCGGGAAATCTTCACCGTACTGCAATGGATAAATCTTCGTCAGATCAGCCTTGCGTGGCTCCTTGGTCTTCTTTGGTATGAGCCAGCCACAATGAATAGGATTCTTGATATGCAGACCGATATAATTCTTATCAATTTTCACCGTATACCACCTTCCTTTTTCGTTTTGCTCGCGAACAAACTTCCTATGCAAGTAGCCATCATCTACAAGCAGCTTTGCAATCTCCTCATTTGTCTTCCCTTCCAGCTTCCATACGTACACATTACGCCAATAGCTATGCAGCTTTGAAGGAATGATTTTTAGATGATCAGGGTGAGACTCCTCACCTTTTCCTTTACGAATCACCTCGAAGGCAGGCGACAACGGTTTTGTGCCCTTTCCCTTCATTTCCTGCTCAATGAGTCCACGCATGACGTTATCCTGCAAATGATCCGAATACCCTTTTGCACGAGCAAACTCCATCGCCAAATGTTCCTTGCCAGAAGAATCATTGTGGAATGAATACATGACGAATTCCATGTCACTGATTTGCTCATCATCGAGCATTTCAATGATTTCACCTGCATCTCTCATATTTCGTGCCAAGCGATCTGGGTGCCATGCAATGATGCCATCAGGTCTTCCAAGCTTGCGCTTGCTCTTTGGCAGCTCCTGAAGCTCTTCAATGCCTTTAATAGCCTTCACGAGATTATTGAAGCGGGGACGATCATAGTTTCTGGCACTCATTTTCTCCTTCACAATATGTAAAACATGTAGACCGTCTTTTTCCGCTAGTTGCTGACATTGTTCTAGCTGTGCGGGGATACTCTTGGCACTATCATGACGCTCATCGGACTCTCGGCAGTAGATAACGTAATTCTTCGCCTTGGTTTCAACATTTCTTCTGCCGAAGGAAAATCGTACTTCGCCAATGTCGGGTACCTCGTCAAGAAACAACATCAAAGGGATTGTACCTTCAAAGCTGCGGCGCAGTTACGCTATTGCGACTTCATGGCAAACGCGTAGGAAGCCGCGTAACTTCCTACCCTTCTCAAAAAATTCAATTGCATCCCCAAAGTCCTCGCCCTCAATGAACATGTGACCATCTTTGATTTCGAAATCATAGGGGCAAGTGGTACGTCTGCCTGTGGGCTTCTTCGCGCTATGCACCTTGCAACCTTATGACCTTTCATACTGCTCCTCATCGGCTGGGACACAATCAAGTGCTCACTGGGACATGCGTTTCTTTTTTCGCTGCTCCTGCTTCCGCATCCGCTCGTATTTCTTGTGGCACTCGGGCTTGTCACAGCATTTGCGCCGTTGCCTGCCCACATCGACCATACGATCGCCACAGTGCGGACACAGGCTATATCGAGACGGCAAGCCGAGTGGATCGCCCGACAGTATGCCGCTCACGGGCTTTTTGAGAACGAAGCTCAAATACTGTACAAGGTATGCGTCGATGGCATAGAGGATGTGCGCATAGCGCGTTTCGCCAGTGGCGTTTGCGGCGAGATCGGCACGATCGTCGGCAGAGAGCTTGAAGAGAATGCGCCGTGCTTTCGCGTAGTTGTCGTACTTCATAATGCGTTCGTAGAGTTCCAAGCGCATCTCCGCAACGTCCTCGGCCTTGGCAGTCAGAAGGCGCAGTCTCGGGCGCAGCATTTTCTCATTCTGCATGTCGAACATCTCGCGTCGCTCGGGCAGGGTCATCGGGTGAACATCGTCTTTCATGTTGGGATTTTTCTCGATAACTTCTCGGCGGCGTAGATCCTCCCGATCGCAGTCCCAGCTGATCTCCTGATGAACATCGTTGTAGATGGTTTGCAGGTCTTTCGCGAGTTCGATCATGCGAACGTAGAAAGCTTCCTGAAATACCTCGCGACGCATGAGGCATTCGACGAAGAACAGATCAAACTTATTGAAGCCGTCATACTCCCGCAGTTTTGGTAGGGTGCGAGGGAGACTCGGAAAGTATAGACGTGCCTCGGGTGTCAGAAAAAGCTCCTCACCGACGGTGAAATGGCATTCCTTACATTCGGATAGGATCGAGAGCAGACGCATTGCTCCACTCTACCATTCGTCTGCTGCCTTCCCGAATCGAGCAATGTACGCCAAGTTGTAGCGCTCAGGTTCACGCGCTTCGAGGTATTTCATCGCAAGTCGCACGTTGCCGCCTCTGATCGCCCTCGCCAACTCAACCTTGGCCTTCACAGTCGGGTAGAGCTGCGCCTTGTTCATACGACGCTCAAAGACTGTACTCGACGCTACGGCCTTCTCGTAGTCCTCCTGCGTGACGCCAGCGTAGACACACGCTTCGGGAACCGCGTAGCCGTTCCAAAATGCCAACTTCAACTTCTCAATGGTCTTTTTATTCATGGTCAGTTCTGCGAAACAAACCCACCGTCGTGTGTCACGTCCACGCTGACGGGGCTTGGCACTGTCTCGCCCCTCCTCATGCGTTGTAACCGTTCCAGCTCGTGCATCGCTTTGTAGAGGCGATTTTCGATGGAGGTCTGGTAGCGCAGGTACACCGACGAAAGATGTTCCACGTCTTCGTATTCCATGACGGGCTTGTAGCTGTTCTCGTCGTAGTCGATGAAGGATAATCGGTCGCGGATAGGACGCTTCAAGCGCGACAACATGAACTCCCGCTCGGCCTTGGTCGCGCGGCGTAGCATGAGGCAACACATACCGATGCGCTCCACCAACAGACGTTCGATGAAGCCGACGGGCTGATGCTCGTCGTATAGTTGCCGCAAGTAACTGTCGTACACGTTGTCCTCGTAGTCGGTACGCAGAGCGCCAAGGATGCCGTGCTTTTTCGCGTTCCAGCGGACGACAGCTTTGCCGTTCTCGGTCTTCACGCCACCGAGTTTGGCATTGCGCTTATTCGCTGTGATTTTGGCGGGAGAGGTGGCGGACATAAACAACTACAAGAATACAGCAATCCCTTCGCTACGACGATCAGGTGTTGTTCCAAAGCGACACGGCGAGCATACTGGCCGTGCCCAGTTATTCCATCGCAGACGATCCATTTTTGGATTGTCCCTAGTAAGTGCCCCGTAAGGGGCGCGGCTGACTCTGTCAGCATTTCTAGGGACTCGTCCCGACGGAATAGCTGGGCACAGAGCACAGCGCGTCCCTTTTGAGCATCAAGCTCGAACAGAGAGGGGTTGTGACTCACTTCCTCCCTTCCCCCTGTTCTATATGGCATCAGCAATACCAGTTGCGTCAGGCAAGCGCCGCTTCGCTGCGTGGATATTCGGCGTGTTTTTCGCGCTCATGGCAGTCTTGTTCCTCGCATCATCGTTCCGTGCATCATTGCTCCTTCTAGTCGCTGCAGCAGTGACATTGCCACCGAGCTCACGGAGGCTTCAAAAGAAGATCTCTGTCCTATCGCGTAGATGGGTACGTATTCTTGTAGTCGTTATAGCGTTGTCAACGTCCATGAGGCTTATTGGAGAGTTGCAAAATACGAAGCTACAACTAGAACAGCAACAGCCCGTCGTAGCCCAGCAGACTTCCTCTGCACCGCGTGTTCGCACCCCGATGATCTTTGACGTGCCATCGCTCGTCGGCATGACCGTGAGCGAGGTGAAGACCGCGCTCGGAAAGCCCACAGAGACTTCTAAGCGGATCAATGCTGACGACCATGATGCGTATATTCTGTACACGCGAGACGGACAGGACTTGATGGTGAGTTTCGATTACGGATCGAACATAGTGAAAGACTTCTTCCTTTCTTCTGGTGATCCATCGGGTGCAACGCAAGACACCACACGGCTCATGGACAGAGCGAATCTTACTGAAGGTGATGCGAGATATAAGATTGAGTTTATTCAAGTACTTAACGATCCTTCTTCGTACACGGGAGTGCAGGTTATGGCTGCCGCTGTTGCTCAACAAGAAGACGATCTGCAAAAGCAGAATGACGTAGCAAAGAAGGACAACGCAGAAAAGGAACTCAAAGAAGTCATGGACTTGGGTATCAAAGCGAACTTAGTAGAGTCTTATGAATTTTCTGACAAGGCAAGCGTTGTCTACGTCAGCTCTGTTTGGTACGCACAGACAGTCGCATTCAAGAAAGATTTTCTTGCTAAGACAGCCATGCTCAAAAAAGCAGTCACTGGCTACGGCCACTTCGAGGTACGAGATGCTCACTCAAATGAAAAAGTCGCAGAAGTAACGGCCTTTTCACAATCGCTGGAAGTTTATAAATAGTCGGTTCGATACCATCGCAGAACTTGCCACCGTCAGCCTGTCCTCGGGCTGCACCACGACCTGCAAGCTCTATGGATGATGCTACAATGCGAATTATGAACGGTTTGAATGACATGCTCATCAGCAATGCGCTCAATCGCATCGCCCTTGAAATCGGGTTGACCAAAATGTCCATCGACGCGCTTACCCGCCAGATCGAGTTCCAGCGCAATCTCGAAGACCTGCGCCGACCAAGCGAGTTCTCCAAGAGAGCCGAGGAATCAGATGCCCTGATCCGTGAGAACTTCAAAGAGTGGCGGGATTACCTGCACAAGTACATTCTGATTATGACGACGATCACGGGGTTCTTCACCGTGTTGATCAGCGCGAAATGGACGAGGGTAGTGCCTGACCTCGGGATGGTCTACACGGCCTTCGGCCTGATCGGAACGTCGATCGTGGTCGGGATCATCGCCATTTTCGCAACGATCTTCATCGAAAAACGGATCGTAGATGCCCGTGTTATGTTCTCGCTTCCAGCAGTGAAAAAACGTGATCCGAGAATCAATCTTATCGAGTGCCACAGAATGGACTGTCGAGAAGCCATTGCCGAAAATCAGGCGAAGCTTGATCAGGAAACCAACGAGGATGAAATCGCATGGCTGAAAGTACGAATCAAAGCCGACAAGTACCACATGAAACTGATGAAATATGTCGCCGCCCCGTCAGAATGGATCGAATATGTGCGGGTTGGCACAACAGCGCTGATGATGTGTTTGTCATTCGCGGGCATTGCGATCCTCATGCACGAACTTCTCGCACACTCGGTCGAGATACCCGCTGCTGCGGTTTTACAGGAAGCACGATAAAATACGGTTATGGACTACTCACAATCAGGAGAACGTATCTGGGGCGAGCTGCATCGTATGCAGGAAATCGTAGCAACGCTTCGCATGTTGAATGAAAACGCGACGCGCTGCCCCTGCCCCTTTGACCGCTACATCATGTTTTTCACTCAAAACAGGTGGGCGCTTATCGAAGCACTGATCATGGGAATCAGCAGGATTACTGATCGACGAAAAGATTGTCTGCACTTCGGAATCGTTTTGGCTACTGCCCGTCAAACTCCGCCGTCAAACGTGAAAACCGCAAAGCTGATCGAGGCACAACAAGAGTACGACAAGCTACGCCGATCTAAGGAGTTGAAGGCGATCAAAAACATTCGGCACGAAACGATCGCTCATGCCGCAAACAAGCAAGACCCTGATGAATGTCTCGATGGTGTTACATGGGGCGAGGTTTACGGTGTCGTGGACAAGTTGAGCAACATTTTCAACATCGCCAACGATGCCAAGCTATGGACTCATCGCGTAATGCCGTCGGCGATGACCTATGTCACGGGTGTTGGGCAGCGAGATTTGGTCAAGGATACGACTGCGATGATCAAGGCACTTGAAACGATTAGTCACAACGAAAAGCTACATTCTCGTCTGATAAGACAGGCCGAAGAACATCAGCGGGTAGAAAAGGACTGAAATGGTGCGAGAGGGTGTCAGGTTATAGAAACGGGAAGCAGAGATTGGCTTTCTTCTGCCAGATGTCGGTCGCCCATCAGGGTGAATGTTGGGTTGAACTCGTGGATGATTTCGAGACAGCGCCGACCGAGACTTGTGTTTTCACTAAGCCTTTCTCGTCATGTGTTCGAATTGCGTTGTTCTACAAGTACCCACCACATTTCGCCCTTTTTTTATCGAGTAAGATTTTCTTTCGCCGTTCTAGCCTATAGAATTGATCTGCAATGAGTTTTTTAAATTATTTTCGGCCAAAGACTCCCGTGCATCTTGAAGCGTTCATAAGAATGTTATGCTGTAGAATCATTGAGACTAGTACTGATAAACTGGATGCAAGTGTATCAGGTGAGATGTCGTCAGAAGAAATTAATAGATTCAACGATCAGACTCTACAATTACGACTTATGATTCTAGCTTGGCTTTTAGTTAAGCATGCATCTTTTGGTAAAAAAGAATATTCCTCTGAAGAGATTGGATTCATGCTATCCATCGCTGTTTCTCTTTGCTTGCAGGACAATGGGCTTTCAAAAGATTTAGCCGAGAAACGATTAATAGCATTCCACGAGGAGATGAAAGAATATAATGAAGCTGTGGTAAAAAGAATGGAGCACAGCGACTACAAAACACAAGAAACAGATGTGTTCTTTCATCTGCTAACTTACTTTAGAGACAAAGTGCTACATGATTCAAAGATAGATTTGAAGATCGAGCCTGACAGCAATAAGCACTATTTGGTATTTTTCTTAGCAAATCAAATATACAAGCAAGATGCTGAAGCCTTTAGGGCTAGCTTACGAGAGGTAAAGTTTCTTAGTTAATTGTTTCAGTAACGTCCTTCACTTGGCTGTAAGCTCACCCTTTAGATAGTGCGAGTACTACTCAGCTTATAGACAGCGCAGGAAGAGAATGGCTGGCTTCTGCCAGTTCTTTCTCATTCATCAGCACGTAATCAGGCCTGAACTCCCGTATTATCTCCATACACCGCCTACCCAGATTCGTGTGTTCACTGAGCCGTTCCCGCCATCCGTTCGAGTTGAGCTGCCCAAGCACGACCATTCGGCCTGAGGGCCTCATGGCAAGCCACGTTCGCGATCTACGGGCTCAAAGAATATTCTCTCTGAGGTATCAGTACGGATGCATACCGTATCTTTCTAACCCCATCTTCTCATCCAAACCAAACAGTAGATTCATATTCTGTACCCCCGCGTGTGCTCCCCCCTTTCCGATACTATCAAGCGCGCTGAAAACAACAATCCTGCCCCTCTTCTCATCAATATCTAGCCCAATGTGACAGAAATTTGTTCCTGACGTTGCTGAAACCCACGGATACGGCTTGAACTGCCAAGAAGCACCAGGGTCTTTGGGGAGATCGAAGATTTTTATGAAAAACTCATCAGCGTAAAATTCCCTGTAAAGCTCAAGAAGTTTCTGACGATTCGTTGGCTTCTTTGGAAAGCAATGACACACAGAGAAAATGCCTCGAGTGATGGGTATATAGCAAGGAGTGAAGTGTACGGACACTTTGTCAGTCGTCAGTGCTCCCAGCTCTTGTTCCATTTCGTATGTATGACGGTGATCCACAACATTATAAGCAACGACGTTATTGCCAATCTCAGGATGATGCATGGTGATGTCCAGGTCTGCTCCTGCTCCAGCGGTTCCTGACATACCATCAACGACAATATGCTCGGTCTCTACAATTCCTTCTTTCAGCAGAGGTGCCAAACCGAAAATGACAGAGGAAGAAAAACAGCCAGGATTCGCAATCAGACGAGCTTTTTTGATTGTATCTCTATGAAGCTCCGGTATGCCATAAACTGCTTCCTGCGCCAGGTCCCAATGCGTGTGTTTTTTCTCGTACACACTTTCCCACATTGCCTTGTCATGCAGACGGAAATCCGACCCCAGGTCTATGACTTTTGCTCCCTCTTCGAGGAACTTTTTTGTAACGTCCATAGCTACTCCGGAGGGAGCGGCAACAAATACGGCATCACAGGGTGACAGGTTCTCCGGTGGAACCAAAGTGATGTCCGACCCTAAGAGATTGCGATGAAATTCCTCAACGGGCTTACCACTGCGGCTGGTAGCCCACGCAATGTTGACCTCAGGATGTTCATTGAGCACGCGGAGTGCTTCACCACCCATGTAGCCAGACGCTCCAAAAATACCAACGTTGATCATGCCGCTATTCTCACGATGTATGAGCAATTCTGCAAGCGCTAGCTATTCAGTTCCCGTGAACGCAGTAAGGATTTCTGGATTGCCTGTTTCATCACAACATCCGTGTCACTCTCAGCCAGATACTGCAAAGCAGCTTCCGTAACGCCACCCTTTGAGGCAACGGCTTGTACCCATTCATCAGAAGTTTTCGAACCAAGTTCCAGTAGCCTGCCACTTGCGATCAATGTTTCTTCGGCCATACGTTTTGATTCTGCAAACGAAAATCCAAGCTCCTGAGCTTCCTGAGCAAGGACACTGCAGAGTCGGAAGAAGTATGCAGGACCACATCCGACGATCACAGAGAATCGTTCAATGTCACTCTCGTCCTTCATCTGAATTTCCCTACCCACGGCTTGGAATATCATACGTACGCTCTCTTTCTCGCTTGCAGTAACGTCGGATGAGGCTATCCATGCTGTCATGCCTTTTTTTACCTGAGCACCAAGATTCGGCATCGTGCGCACGACTCGGCGAGAGCCCGTCTTCTCCGATAGAGTTTTCAGAGTCTTTCCGGCCATAATGGAAATGACGAGTTTGCCCCTGAGAAGATCATGCAGTTCCTCACAGATTGCATCGAAAGACTGTGGCTTTACGGCAATAAGAACATGATCTGCGTTCTCTACGATCTCTTTTGGATCAGTCGATGTACGAATGGCAGAAAATTGCTTCAACCTCTCTGCATGTCGGTCCGTTATAGCCACAGAAAGTTCAGGCAAGGATTCCAGAAGTCCTTTACACAGCGCTGTTCCCATGTTTCCTGCGCCGATGATAGCGATCGTGTTTTTCACGTGACAAAGAGAAAATCATAATGAATAAAGGGCTTCTGTCCTTTTTCACCCATCAATGACCGAACACGCTCTGCATTGTACTGCGCTTTGCCAAGACCAAGTTTTTCGCCGTTTTCTTGGCAAATCTGCACGATGTCGCCTTTCTCAAATTCTCCTTCCACGTTCACGATGCCAACAGGAAGTAGGCTTACCGTTTCTGGGGACCTAAGAATGTCTACCGCGCACTTATTGACGACTACTTTTCCTCGTTCCATGCCTTCTGCGTGTGCAATCCATCTCTTCACATTCGATGCTTTTTTATGGGGGCGAAAATACGTGCCGATCTTCTTTCCTTTGAGCACATCCAGAACTATGTCCTTAGAGCGTCCATTGACGATGTAAACTGCAATGCCTGTTATCGCGAGTTTTTGGGCGATCGAACATTTTGTCAGCATCCCTCCTTTGCCGAATTGTGACGTGCCAGACTGAATGTGATTTTTCCATGCTGTCGATTCTGGTTCAATCACGGGTATTACTGCGCCTCCCTCGTTTGGAGTGCCATCGTACACACCATCGACACTTGTCAAAATGACGAGAGCATCTGCATTCGCCATAGACGTGATAAGGCCAGCAAGCTCGTCATTGTCCGTGAACATGAGTTCCTCGACAGAAATCACATCGTTCTCATTCACAATCGGAACAACATTGTCTTTGAGCAAAGCCGAAAAGCAATTCTTCATGTTGAGATAATGATGACGCGTCCGAAAATCTTCTTTGGTCGTCAGCACCTGAGCACAGAGGTAATCATGTCCATTGAATGCATCAAGGTATTCATGCATGAGAGATGCCTGCCCGACTGCTGCAAGCATTTGTCTTTTCACAACATTTCCAGTTTTTACAGAAGGAGTAAGCAGAGAACGGCCAGCTGCCATAGCACCAGAGGAAACAAGAATGACATTCGTTCCGCCCTTTTTCAATGCGCACACCTGTTCCACAATATGCCTAAGCACTGGCTTATTCAGTAAGCCATCATCTTTCGTGATGACATTCGTGCCAATTTTTACGACCACAAGCTGACTCTGCGTAACAACCATACTCTTGCAGAATAGCATTGAGGCTTCAGCATTCCCATGGAGGTTCTTGAGAGAATGCTTCAGATCATCTGTACCAAGGCTGCTCTCGTTTGGGTCGTGGAATTGCGATTGAAAGCATTAGTTGACGACCGCTGGTTACTGCGTCAGATTTGCCAAATCTGCTCGGACCTTTTCTAGAGCTGGAACAAAAGTTGTCCTAAGCCATGCAGGTGTATTCGCGTTTGAAACGGCTGAATGCAAAGAATCCCTTATTCGAATCAGTGAACTACGATCAATCGGTGTAGCTGCACCAGGAGTGACTATTTCTTCGGTAGTATTTTGCTTTTCCATATATTGAGCGAGAAAAATTAAGTGTCGCCAGAATATTGCCGCTCTCACATCGGAGACAGGGCAAATGACATCGAAGTGACACATACACTGAAAGATCGCTATTAGATAACGAAATTTCAGGTCACACGATGTGGATTTAGTCTTTGAAAGGCGACGTATACACCGCCTTCGCACCCAGTTCCTCCTCAATGCGCAAAAGCTGGTTGTACTTACACACACGATCCGTCCGCGAGAGTGAACCAGTTTTGATCTGACCCGTCTGAAGACCAACGGCAAGATCGGCGATGAAGCTGTCTTCGGTTTCGCCGCTGCGGTGACTCGCAATAGAGTTCCAGCCCGTTGCCTGACACATCTGGATTGTTTCGACTGTTTCCGTGAGTGAACCGATCTGATTTAGCTTGATAAGCACAGCATTGGCAGACTTCTCGGCAATCCCCTTCTTCACACGCTCGGTATTTGTCACAAACAGATCATCACCGACGAGCTGCACTCGTGAACCGTATTTTGCCTGCATCGCTGCAAAGCCAGTCCAGTCATCTTCACTGTGACTATCCTCAATACTGACGATCGGAAACTTGGCGAGCAGCAAGCCGTAGAAATCTACAAGTTCACCTGAGTTCATCAGTTTGCCATCCACGGTGTACATACCGCCTTTACAAAATTCAGATGCAGCGCAGTCCAAAGCTAATTGCACCTTGCCTTTGTATCCAGCCTGTTCAATGGCTTGCATCAAAACAGACAAAGCCTCGTCCGAGGACTTCACGTGCGGCGCGAAGCCACCTTCATCACCGACAGCCGTGACGTGGCCAAGATCTTTGAGGATTTTTTTGAGGGTATGAAAAATCTCAGCACCGGCACGCAACGCTTCTGAAAACGACGGAAAATCTGTAGGAACGATCATGCATTCCTGAAAACTTAAACCAGAGTCAGCATGTGCGCCGCCATTGATGACGTTCATCATGGGAACCGGAAGACTGACCGGATTCTTCACGCCAAACTGCTCAGCAAGAGACTGCCAGAGTGGCTTCTTCTCAGACACGGCGCGCGCACGCGCAACAGCCATAGAAACGCCAAGAATAGCGTTCGCACCAAGCACTGACTTATTTGGTGTACCATCAAGCTTCAGCATTGCATGGTCTACTTTTTGTTGATCACTCACGTCCATTCCCTTGAGAGCTTTTGCAATCGGACCGTTCACATGTGAAACCGCTTTCATGACTGACTTCCCCTGGTAGATATTTTTATCTCCATCCCGTAGTTCCAGTGCTTCGTGCGTACCAGTCGAAGCTCCGGAAGGAACCGCAGCACGGCCAAACGAACCATCCGAAAGAACACACTCTGCTTCGAGTGTCGGGTTGCCCCGAGAATCAAGAATCTGACGAGCGTGGAGGGAGGAGATGGAAGGCATGAAAAGAATGAAAAGTGTAAAATGAAAAGTGAAAAATAAATCTACGAACACATTAGGCTAATGCCTGCATATTTTCCACTTTTCATTCAACAATCCTTATCTTTTATTCTTCACTTTTCACATTTCATTATTCATTGCGTCCGCTAACTACCACCACAACTTTCTCCCCACTTTCTACTTCTCCCCCATTCCAATCATGAATCGCATTCAGAAGAACGTCCCAACGGTACACATATCCTTCGCCACGCTTGGTACCAGGGTCATTGGTAATAACATAACCACTATCGGTATAACCCCTAAGCATAAGCATGTGGTAACGCGGTCCAGGAGCAGTAAAGTACGGGTTTCCCAGTTGTTGGCCGGCCGCAGGGACGATCACTAGTTTGCCCTCGGACAGAACTTTTTTCAGACTATCTTCAGTCGGATTTTTTAGCAGCGTTGCTGTGAGCGATGGATCTTGATCCCTCAGTAACACAATAATTTCAGCAGCTGTGTCATCCACCGGAAAGCCTAACGCTTCGTTATCGGCAACAAGTTTCTCGATATCAGTATTCGCTTGTTCAGGAGAACCGATCGGCTTGCCTTGAAAATAACGCATGACCATGAGCACACTCGCTTCTTCACATGCTTCTTGATGCAATTCATTCCAGTTCGCCAGTGGCGCTTGTGATGTAAACGGTACGTCCCAATTCACAGCTGCACGAACAGATTGTGTAGGCACTGAAGTGGGCACCGAAGCAACAGACGAAGCAGAAGCAGAAGACGCAATGACTGGACTTGATGATGACGATGAAACCGGCAGTTCGGGCGGCGGCAGCACGATATTGTTCTGTTCAGCAATGATCCTCTGACGCTCTACGTATTTGATGACACGAGGAAGAGTCACTCCACCAAGAACTATCACTGCTACTGCTGCTATGAGAATGACACGCTTGTTCATAAGAAGCACAGTCTACACCCTTTGCTTTGCACGCGCATGCAGAAGCCCAAAGTATGCGGCAAACAGCGTTGCGCCGAGCACTGCCATGGACTCTGGCCCAGACTGTGCGAGATGACCCGGATTTTTGTCACCGATCACGGGTGGCAACACTGCAACAGGAGGACGACTGGACGATATGCTTGCTATCGAAGAACTCACCTTAGAGGACACACTCATGCTGGAAGACGAGCTCGTGTTGGTAGCGACGAGTACACCGGAAGAATCTACCCAGAAACCAAGTGACGCGCGGAGGTTAGCAAAAGTAGTACGTACAGATGCAAACGTCGGAGCATTCTTTGGAAAGAGTGCGGCCTGCAAACGCGGATTCACGCCCGCGGCTTCTGCATACAGAGCACCTGCGGTAAACAGTACCAAAAATACCAGTAGGCTCGTAACACGGACACGACTACGCCGGAGCACGTGGATAGCGAAGATGATGATAAACGCGATACCGAGCGCCACCAGTGGCAGTGACCATAGAAAAAAGAAGCCAAGCGCGAAGATACGGATCATATCAATGCGCGGACTCAGCAGCTGGAGAACGAACCACAGGATGAAAATACCCGCTGGAAACCAATGCAAGACCCGAAACTCGTAATCAGCACGATTCGACTTGAACGTACGCGAGAGCACGAGCGGATACAGAACAGAGATCGCGAGTAGGATTGCCCAGTACGTGGTACCAGCCGGAATAGGCGGAAGCAGCGCTGCCGCAACACCTGCGATACAGATCGCAAGGCCAAGGAAGAGCAGATACGCCGTCTCTGTCGAGTGTTTTAGGGGCACAGGAAGGTGATTCTCCTGTAGAAGTATATTTGTGTCAATAGAAAGAAAAGGGCTGTAGGAGAGGTAGGGTTGGTAAGAAAAGGTAAGATAGGTAGGAAAATACATTTTTTAATAAAAGCAACCCCCTACCTTTCCTACCACTCCTACCTTTTCTTAACCTTACCGTCCCCTCGGCAAATACTTATCCCGCTCATCAATGACCTGCGTACGCTGCATCACCGTGTAATGCCTGCGACGGAACTGGATGAACTGAAATCCGATATATAGAAGGATGCACAGAAACCACAGAACCAGCACAGCTCGCATTGCCATAAATTGAATCATCTCGACGCGACTGGCAATCAATACAGCACCGACAATACCGAACCAGAAAGCTGCAGAGGACCAGCTCTTCGTCAGGTTTTTCGTGATCGGATTTTTGAGTGTGCGCCTCCAATAACTGATAGCAAATGAGAAGACAATCAGAAAGAAACAGACACCGAGCACTATCTGTACTCGAGAATCGGTATAATGCCATCCAGAGGGATTCGGCCAGAAGAGATAGACAAAAAGTTTCATCATACGCGAAGAATAGACGGCGAAGAGAAGAGTGTCAAAACTCTATTTCTTATGAACATGTTTCTCATGCTTTGGCTGGTCAGGCTTCTTCGTGGGATTCAGCTTGGACAGAAGTACAATGATATCCCGATGCATGGCGCGCTCAGCAAGCGTGCGTGACGGACGGATGAGCACATAGATAAAAAATCCTACGATCGGAAGGACAGCGACAAGTAGAATACTACATGCCTGCAGCAGAAAAGAATTGGTGCGGAGCAGAATATCCCGCGTGGTAAACAGCACGAGAAACACGACAAAAAAAGCGCATGCCGACATCAAGATTTGAACAGTAAGTACGGCAGGATCAGAGGCGAAAAAAACCGAAACAGTCTCAAATATGGGTGAAAAAAAGTTCACGATAGAACGGGGAAAAAACTAGAGATGCGGATATTTCCGACGATGGACTACAACGTATACGACCGTCCCAAGCAGCGCAAGAATAGAGAGTACTTGGCTAAACCGAAGTTGATACTGCGGAAGCTCAAGCCATGAACGACCGACAACGTATGTAATCGTCAGAACAGCGACCACTCCCCCGTAGAAAGCGTTGGCACGATCGGACAGTTTTTGTTCTAGGAGAGCAAGAACGCCGAGGCTGCCAAATAAACATCCTAAGAAAATAAAATCTGTGAGCTTTGCAAATACCGGAATACTAAAATCTCCTCGCAGAAATTCAAAGAAAAAAACGGTGATCGACGCCACGACAATGCCAAGCAATGTCTCGGCGCCGGCACGTCTGGAATAACGACGGATAAGAAGCAAGGCAAACGTCAGAGTGAAATAGAAAAAGGCGTAGTAGAGCTGAACGGGATGAATAGGGACGGTGTAGCGCACACTGAACGTATCCATGACCACACCCCATGGCACGTTAGTCGGCTTTCCATACGCTTGCGCTGAAAGAAACATCCCAAACCAGTCAAATGCCAGACCAAAAGTCGTCGCAGGGAGAAGAACATCTAGCCACTGCAGAAACGTCACGCGTTGATTACGTGATGACCAAAAAAGCACGAGTGCAATGCCGAGTGCAGCACCGAGGAAACTGAAGCTACCGTCCCACACGACAAAGACACGAAGTGGGTGCTTAATGTATGACTGATACTGACCTATAATGGCGAGAATCCTGCCACCCAGAATAAAAGCTATCAGGTGCCACTTTGCGTCATCCCTGAGGCTTTGCAGACTCAGATTTGCCGACGCAGCAAGACGAAACAAAAATTCCGCAGCCAACCACGTACCAATCAGAAGACAGGCAAGCCGAAGCCAAATGATCATCGGGCCAAACTGAAATGCTTCAAACATATCGGAACGTAGTATGCAGTATGAGATGGCAAACCAGATAGAGAATTATCCTATCGATAGCTCTAACTTTCTGGTCTCGACATCACTCAGCGTTTTCTCAATGAATTCTGAAACCGGAACCGTCACCTGTTTTTTGGTCTTTACGTTACGAACAGTCACTGATGCAGCTTCGATCTCTTTATCCCCCATCACAAGCAAATATGGAATCTTCTGTTTTTCGCCATCACGAATGCGCTTGCCGAGTGATTCGTCATGAGAGAAGTACTGTGTTCTCAAGCCCTGAGCCTTGAGATCAGCCTCAAGCTTTTGTGCATAAGCCGCATGCGTATCTGCAATTGGCACGAGCCCAATCTGCGTTGGTGCCATCCACAGCGGAAACAGACCAAACGTGTGCTCGATATAGATCGACAAGAAGCGTTCTAGTGAACCCATAATGGCAGCGTGGATCATGACGATGCGCTCGTCCTTGCCCTCTTCATTGACGCACGAAAGATCAAATCTTTCCGGCATATTGATATCCAGCTGGATAGTCGCCACCTGCCATTCACGTCCAATACTGTCCTTGGTAATAAAGTCGACTTTTGGTCCATAAAACGCAGCTTCACCGGGAGATTCAAAGAAATCAGCCTTTCTTTCCAGGGCGATTTCGCGAAGCGCGCCCTCCGCACGATTCCACATCTCGGGCGTTCCCAAATATTTTTCAGGAGCTTTCGGGTCACTCAGCGATAAACGAACTTTGAGTGCACCAAAACCAACTGCGTTATAAAACGTATCGACGATTTCCCAGATATTCAGGATTTCCTGTTTTACATGAATCTGACGACAGAAAACGTGTGCGTCATCCTGCGTAAATCCACGCACGCGAGAAAGTCCGTGCAGCTCACCGGTCTGCTCATCCCGGTAACATGTCGTTGTTTCGGCGTAGCGTTGCGGCAAGTCCCTGTAGCTGCGCTTCTGACATGCATAAATCTGTGTGTGATGCGGACAGTTCATCGGCTTCATCGCAAACTCGTGGCCTTCCCGAGTTGTGATCCTGAAAAGCTCGTTACTAAATTTCTGCCAATGACCGCTGGTCTCGTACAGTTCTTTTTTGGTGATATGCGGAATAGTCACTTTCATATAACCTTTTGCTTCCCGCAATGACCATACAAACGCGTCTAACTGATTCCTGAGAATCGTTCCACGTGGCGTCCAGAGCGGTAAGCCTGAACCGACAAGATCGCTAAACGTAAACAGATCAAGTTCTTTACCAACCTTACGGTGATCCCGCCGCTTGGCTTCCTCGAGCATATTCAAATGCGCATCCAGCTCCTGCTTGCTCGGAAATGCCGCAAGATACACGCGCATCAGCTGCTCACGCTTCTCATCCCCTCTCCAGTACGCACCAGCCAAACTCATGACTTTAAAACAGTCAGCCGGGATCTCTTTAAAGCTTTCGACATGTCCGCCTCGGCACAAGTCCACAAATGTCTCGTCACCTTTGGGACCAATATTGGCGTAGTGCGTGACTGTTTCTACTTTTTCGTTTTTCTCTAAATCTTCAATCAGTTCGACTTTGAATTTCTGATGCCGTTCGCGCCAGAACTTTTTGGCATCAGTCACCGATAGTTCATCTCTGCGAAACGTCTGGCCTTGGTTAATAATCTTGCGCATCTCTTTTTCGATCGCACCAAAGTCAGCATCTGAAATTGGCTGAGGAAAGAGAAAATCGTAATAGCAACCAGTTTCTATAGGTGGCCCAATCGTGATCAACGTTCCCGGCCACAACTTGGTCACCGCCTGCGCCAAAACGTGTGCAAGTGAGTGACGGAGTTTGTAGAGCGGATCGACTTGAGCTTCAGGCATGCGAAAAGAGTATCAGAGAAATGCAGAATGAAGAATGAAAAGTGAATAATAATTCCCGATGTTTATTTTTCACTTTTCACTTTCCACTTTTCACTCGGCTCTCAAGCCGTAAATCCTACCTCTCTTTCTATCGTCCGGATCTCTCTGAGCATCTGAGAATCTTCCAAAATCTTCTTTTCTATTTTGCCAACCGCGTGCATGACGGTCGTGTGATCACGATTACTGAATGATTCACCAAGCCGCACAAAGCTCATCCTGAGGTGCTTCTTGCCGATGTACATCGCAATGTGACGCGGGATCAAAATCTCACGAACCCGAGACGCGCCGAGCATATCCCCTACTGATACCGAGTAATAACGACTGACACCTTCCAGTAAATCCTGAAACGACACTGCTTGCTTGGGAGCACTCTTGAAACCGATTTCCTCGTCTTTCTGTGGATTCAAAGGCTCACACAGTTTGCGCATGATGTCCGCAATTCCTTTGACGGTCGGAACACAGTGCTCCAGTTCATACTGGGCAACGGCTTGCATCAGAATTCCTTCCAGCTGACGAACGCTTTTCGTCGCATGTTCTGCGATGTAACCAAGAACTTTGTCATCGAGTAACAAACCAAACTCTCTGGTTTTTTCGGAGAGGATCGCATGGCGCGTTTCATAGTCTGGCACGCCAACATCCGCGATCATCCCGCGTTCAAAACGCGAGACTAAACGGTCCTGGAGAATGCTTAAATCTCTCGGCGAACGGTCCGAACTGATGATGACCTGCTTGCGCTCCTCGGTGAGCGCATTGAGCGTGTGAAACAGTTCTTCCTGCGTGCGCTCTTTGTTAGCAAGAAACTGCACGTCATCAATGATGAACACATCCAAGTCACGATACTTACGCCGAAACTGTTCCATCTTTTGGTGCTGAATAGCCTCGATCACCTGATTCGTAAAATCCTCGGTGGTCGTATACAAAATAGTGGCATTCGGCATTGTGCGGAGAATGGCATTGCCGGTGGCCTGCAGAAGATGTGTTTTGCCAAGACCGATGCCGCCGTAGATGAAAAGCGGGTTGTACTTGCCTCCGGGCTGTGCGGCGACAGAACAACATGCAGCATGCGACAAACGATTATCAGAACCAACGATGAAGTTTTCCAGTGTGTAACGCGGATTCAGGATTTTGCTGAAGATGCCTTCGGCAATCTTGATTTCTGCGCGACCGGCAACTTTGCGGCCCTTCTTTTTTTCCGGAAAATGCTCAAGAAGCCGCAGCGTGCGCGATGCATCATCTTTCAAGCCCACATCTACCTGATACACAATCTGATCAATTGTCGGATCAATCGCTTTCAGCGCTTCGATGGTCATCGTCCGGTAATGTTCCAAATGCCAGTTTAAGAACATCGGAAGTGGCAGACCGATGATGATGTTATTGTTTTCACGACCCAAAATCGCCGTATCTTTGAACCACGTAATAAACTGCCCACGCGGCAACTTGTCCTCAAGTGCCGTGAGAATTTTGAGCCAGAGATCGAGATCAACGGAGGAAGTCATTTAGAAAAGTTGAATCACATCATTAAATGTAATCAGAATAATCAATCCAATAAGTAGGAAGAAACCAATCGCATTTGTCATGAGTTCAAACCGTTGGTTCAGTGGACGCCTTATCACCATTTCGACAAGCACGAAGAGCAGCCGGCCACCATCAAGTGCTGGTAGCGGCAAGACGTTCAGAATCGCGAGACTGAGGCTCAAGAGCGCCACAAGCCGCAAGTATGTCATCAGACCCTCTTGCACAGAACTATACGTAAGGACTGCAATGCCAACGATGCCCGTGATGCCCTCGGGAACGTGGCCCGTGGTTGCAAGTGACTTAAAAAGAGTAAAAATACCTTTCACGGTCTGCTCTGTCATGAATACTGTTTCCTTACCCGCAAGCTTTATAGCCTGACCAACGGAACGCTTAGGCGCGGACAATTTGGCTGCAAACGGTGAGATGGCAACGCCGGATTTCCCATCCGTGAGCTGCACCTCGACACTGCGCACTGTCTTGTCTTTGCCTTCCATGAGCTCATACGTAACTTTTGTTTTGTCTTTCTGGAATGCAATGACGTCCTCAGGAGTATCGACGATAACGCCATCAATACTTTGAATCGCACTGTCTTTGACAATCCCTGCCTTGGCCGCCGGACTACCGGGAAGTACGTCTGTGATGTACACGCCCGTCTCCAGCGAGATCTCCCCTCGTGCGGCCGCAGCTTGCAATTCATCAATAGACGTATAGAAATTTGGCACCCATCGCCCCACCGAAAAGCCAATGGTCAACAAAACGAATGCCAGGATAAAATTCATCATAACGCCACCCGAGAGAATCAGGAGACGTGCGTAAATCGGCGCTGAGGCAAAGCTGCCTTTATCAAAACGTTTCTCAACATTGATCTCGTTTTCTCCCTTGAGCCGCACATATCCTCCAAACGGTATCCAGTTCAGACTGAAAACTGTCCCTGCTTTTTTGAAAAGCGTGAGCGCATGTGGCGGTAGTCCGAATCCAAATTCTTCCACTTCTACTTTGAAAATCTTCGCAAGCGTGAAGTGCCCCAGTTCATGAATGATGATCAGGAGCGTGAGTAGTAGAACAAAAGCGAATGCGGAGATCAGAAAAGTCATGGAGCCATGGGGGAAAAGCTCCGAGGAGAGCTCAGACTGAAAGTACCAGAGGTGTGGATAGTAAAGAAGTTTTCCACACCCACTTCATGTTGCGTCGGGCTGCAAAGAAGTAGGCAATGCTGAAGTGTTAAAGTTTTTTGATTTGAAGCGAGTCGAATGGTGGGCAATACAAGATTCGAACTTGTGACCTCCACAATGTCAATGTGGCGCTCTAACCAGCTGAGCTAATTGCCCTTACAGACTCTAACCATCCGCCTTGGCGGATAATTGCCCGATGATGTGAATGAATCAAGAAGTAAGCCGCACAAGCCTACGGCGAAGAGAGTGCAAAATCAACCGGCTACCCTGCGTTCTTCTGTCAACTAGAACCTACTTCAGCGCATTTGTTAGAGCAAATTTCGTCGATGAGTTGATCTCAGTTCAAAATACGAAAGACGTCAGTACAGAAGATGCTTACGCTGATAGCATGTTCGACCTGCTTCTTGATCTCCTGTTTCCCCGTCAATCACTCTCCGGAACGGAAGGTAGCTTTGTGACGGAAACCGAACGCATGCAGCTACGTCTCACTCCCCTGCTACTCGTCAAAAAGACACTACAGAAACGCGGACTCCGTTTTCTGGATACGATCGTCGCTGCCGGACATTACGACGAATCTGATGCACTCAAGAAAATGATCCTGACCTACAAATACAAATCCGTTCCGGCATTCGCTGATGATCTTGCAAAAAGAATGACCGACGCAGCGCGGAGTTTTCTGTTACCAGAATTGATGAACCACAGTGAACCCGTCCTGTGCCCTGTACCGCTGCACTGGGTGCGCAGAAATGAACGCGGGTTTAACCAAGCCGAACAACTGGCGCAGCGTATTTCTCAGTCACTGAGCTGGCCGATGGACGAAATCCTGTTCCGGACCAGGCGCACCGGTCATCAGGCACACAGAAATAGACCAGAGCGCCTTGTCGCTCTTGTTGGTGCGTTTGCAGTCAAGCCAAAAGCTCGTATACCCGAGTGGATAGTACTCGTCGATGACCTAAGCACCACGGGAGCGACATTGGAAGAATGTGCAAAAATGCTAAAAAACGCTGGGGTACGACACGTGTCGGGTCTTGTGGCGGCAGTGGGGTGAAACGGTTCGAGACCCTTCGATTCGACTCAGGGCAGGCTCATCTGAGGAGCTCCTCACCGTGACAATACAGGCGGAGAGGGCTGCAGAAGCAAAATTTGATCATCATAATCTTGTGAATGGTCAAGATATGCTCAGAGCTAAAAAGCCGGTTTTATGGTACAATATTCAGATTTATGGAAACAAACACAAACACCCTCCTCGAATGGCAGGCTGCTGCGCGTCCGGACTATGACCGCAGCGAAAAGTGGTACGTCATCGCGGGCACCTTGTGCATCCTGATGATTGGCTACGGAATCCTAACCAGTGCGTGGGCACTGAGCTTTATTTTTGCTGTCATCCCAGCTCTGTACTTCGTGCTTCGTAATCAAGGGCACAAACAACGGCAGATTCGGATCCGAGAACTTGGCATCGAGATTGATGGAAAACTCACTGGCTGGGGTGAGCTGAAAGAATTTTGGATTCTGGAGGGAACCGGTTATCACGAACTACACGTCGCACCCAACAAACAAATCAAGAGCGACATTGTGATCCTGACCGGTGATATCGATCCGTATCAGCTCCGCGACACGCTCGGGAAATTCCTACCGCAAGTTGATCACCGAAAAGAAAGACTACTTGACGCCATTATCCGTTTCTGTAAACTATAGATGCTGCACAGAGTCCACATTGTGCGCTTTGCCTTCAACCACTCTCCTGAAAAGGAGCAGCGGGTTCTTTACGTGGCGAAAGATCCAGACGAACTAAACCCAGATGGGTCTGAACAAGCACCTGAGAGGTCAGATCCTCTCGCTGAAAATCCAGAGCCGGGCATCGTGGATAAACTTCGTACCCGTACTGCTGCAGATATTGCAGAGATTGCACCCGACATGATTCTGCATCAAGAGATCAAATATCGCCCGAACATGCTGGAACTCTTGCTCACTAGTGGAGCAGTGAGTGAACAAGTTGACTCTGTCCTGAAAGACCTTGGCTACACGAAAAAGAACGAATTCGATCCCGATCCGATCGATCAGCTTTTGGCAGAAGGACCAGAGAAGCGCGAATTATTGGTGGAACGCGTGCTGGAAGGTAGTGATGAACAGCAGATCATCCGAATTATTGCAGCTACGAACGCAGAGTTTGAAAGACATAAGGAGCTCATGCTCAGAACTGAGAAACACATGAAAATACTGATCAAGAATACGAAAGATCCTCTCACGCTGGAAAAGACGATCTATGACATGGCGCAGTACGACCTAGAACTACAGAGTCCGGACGCAAAAAACATCGGCGGTATCACGCCTGCAAACATCATTGAAAAAATAGGCGTGCCACTAACAGACACGAAAGGCAACTTACGACCATATACGACAGAGTATCGGCAACAAATCTTTGAAGTAGTGCGGGATGTTGCTCGTGCTATCAGTATCAAGAAATCTTTCGGCCAGCCAACCAGCGACATCATCACGGGCACGGAAGAAGTCAGGCAGAAAAGAAAAACTGAATTTTTCACGCAGGTGCAAGACAACACCGAAATCTTACTCAAGTATCTGGATACAAAGATCAATGCGAACGCTGGAAAACTTTTGAGACGTGTCGATACGCTCAATATACGACTAGCCACGGAATCCAACGGAGAAACTCTGACAAGTCATGACGTGTCCGTGGAGGGCGTGGAGACTGTCTTGGTCGATACTGTCGTGTCTCTCAAAAAAATCCGACGCAGCATTGAAGGCGACGTTCGTGATGGTATCTACCATAAAAATGGTCTTATCGGAGCCAAAAAAGCCCTAGAGACGTTGGAACGCATCAGCACCGAACTGGACGATGCACCAGGCAATAACCGACCGAATCTCATAGAAGCCTTAGAGCGTAAAGAGAGTGCCGCCATCCGCTGGGCCAATGACATCGGAGCTCGTCTCAGCAGGATGGACCGAAAAAAGATTGGCGATATTAACCCCTTCGCGGCCAAGCAGTTAGGAGAATTCATGCGATATTTTCAGCCATTCATGAGCGGGCACACAGCCACACCTCGTGAGCTGATTGATATACGTCAAGCCGATACCGAGATGATGCGTAACATCAGCGAAACGATTCGGCGCATCGAAGAGAATCCTCGGATGTTCACAGAGGAAGAACTACAAAATTTGGATCGCACCGTACCGGAAGATGAGGTTTCTACGATCATTGATACGACCCGCGACAATATCGAATCAGTCATGGATGGTTTGCTTTCAACAATTGACCATCCCATCGCTCGGTATTTGAATATCGGAGCAGAGATCACGGATGTGGGGAAAGATATTCTGGCCGATCTCAAAATAGTCGAGAGTATGCGAGCTCCAGACGCTACACGAGCCATGCTGAGACGGGCTCGGATTGAAGCTGGAAAAGCCCAACAAAAAATGGAACGTCTGAAGCGCTGCCAGCAGATGCTCACACTCATCGCCACCAAAGATCCCGATATCATTATTCCGCTCAACCGGAAAGAGTACAACGAAACGACCGGTAGTGACTCGCTTGGGTTTTACAGTTACGAAAACGGGAGGATGTATCTGAACACTCAACGTATACACAGTGAAAAGCGAAGTACAGCAGAAGTCCTCGAGCACGAAATGGGACATGCCATCATCGATACATTCCGCAGGTCAGGCGTATTTCCAAACATCATGCTCAGCTTGCATGAGAAGCTCAAGTACGAAACCACAGCCTCTGGTGAAACATTCGAGTCTCTGCTCGTTCGTCAAGCGCCCGTGTGGGGCATCGAGGTTGGCAATCCGGCATCTCCCACCGCGGAAGAGAATTGGAAGATGATGGACGAACTCGTCAATCGTTACAGTCTGTGGAAAGAAAACATTGGACCCGAAAGACCGAGCCGACAGGAACGTGAGCTCTTTAGCCTCTGTTCACCAACGAAGTTGAAAGAGCAAAACAAACTAGTGCACCTGACCGGTGGCTCAAATTTAAATGCAAATCCACTTGCGCAGGCGTTGCAAGATGGTGCCGAAGATCCGAATGCGGAAGTTGTAAATATTGAGCCGGAAAAAGTCTACGAAGAGAACCTCCTTGGAAACGCTGAGAATAAGATTTTGAATACTGATGCTTTTCTCGTGGCGTATCCAGAATATACCGATCTGCTTCGTGATGTGTATGAGTACCTTGATGTCAAAGCGCTTGTAAAAAAAGCGCGCGACGACTTCAAAAGCGGTCATTACCTCGCGGATCGAGAGCGATTTTTGAAATATCTGAAGGCAGCGAACACCGTTCTGGACTCTATCAAGAAAGATGTGATGCTGGTGGTTGATCTCGCAAAGTCAGACCTGACTCATGAAACGAAAACAGGTACACGGTCGATCTGGAGAGTCATCACCGAAGACGTCAACTGGGTGAGTATCGGCGATGTTATGACAATGTTTAAAGATGCAGGCGAAGATATTCAGCGTATGTGGAAGCGCAGAGGTGAAGCTGCCAGAAATCGGCTCGGAAAAGGAATCACGGAAATGATTAGTGATGACATACCGTACCTTGGCCGCCTCAAACATGAATTTGAACGCCGTGACCGAGAGTCAGAAGAGGCAGAAGTCAGCGTGTGGGAAAAAGGTCTGGAAAAAATCGACCCACACGACCTCATGCACGAAATGGTACCACGCGTGAAAACCATTGAGCAGCTAAAAGCCATTATCAATCTCGTCACGAAGAAAGGTCGTTTGGACTGGGATGACCAACACCTGTGGGACAAGTTGGAATACTTTTCCGGTTACCAAATGCCACGTACCGCATGCTTGCGGAATTCTGATCTTCGGAACCAGTGGCTCCAGAAGATGGCGGCTGACATCTGGCGTGATAAAGACATTTTCGAGCACTGGAAAGCCGAAAATGACGGCGCCATCGATAGTGGCCGCAAACATCTCGACACCTATGTGGAAGAACTAGCAGCCACAAACCATCTGCGTACCGAACTCCGCAGACTTTTGTACAATTTCACACGAGCGAAAAATGGCGAAAAACTTGCCAAAGAAGAAGAGGTGAACCCTCACTTGTACGAAGGCATTATTTATTACGCCATGCGCAATGGAAAAATGTCGATGGAAGAAAAGTTCTTCTATCTCGTCAAAGGCGTCGATGAAGGCTTGCTGTCTGTCGACCGCTTACGTGCATTTTCAGGGGAAGCTTTCGGCATTCTGAACGGCTTTCCATTCATTGATTACTTCTCGACCGGCCAGAACTGTAGCAAACATGAAATCAAGAAAATCTCAATCAAAATCACGGAACAGGGCGTTGGTGTTGACCCGTTCAAGCCGGGTGCCCGCATGACAAAATTCCTCATGGAGGAAGTAGCCTTTGATAAAAACGTCTCCGAACGTGTCGGTAAGGCCTTGAAACGAGGAGAAAATATCGATCATGAAGACATTCCACTGCTACTCACACAAATGGACTTTTCTGGTGTGAACCAACTCGTCAACTTTACCTCCGGAAGCCAAGCCAAAGTCTCCGCCCAAAGTATGCAGAACGGATATGTCGGTTACAACTCCTTCCTCAAGTACTTTGGGATGAAAGCAACCATCGGCCATCCGCCCATCACTGACCGTGACGTCACCAAATTGGCCTCAACGCTAGGTGCCTACAGCATGTGGGATAACCTCATCACGCGTAACTCAATTGGTGCAGCAGCAAGCGCAAGACCTTTCCTGAGCTGGGAACAGATCAATGACAAGAGCCCTGTTGTTAGCACCCGGATGACGAAAGAATATCGCGATGCGATGAATAATTTTACCATGAAACTCTGTCAAGAATTAGACATTACCCAAGTCAATGGCATACCAATTAACCTCTATATCGGTATTGATCGTCAAAACCCCGACACGATGGCAGCACTACGAGCAGCACGCCCAGGAATAAAAGATGAAGAAATCTACAAGCTTATCGAAGCCGGTCCGCAGGATTTTGTGACCCAGCTTCGACAAAAGATGTCGATTCCTAAAAATCATGCAAAGCTGGTAGAAGTACTACGCTCAAGTCAAGAATCGTTTATCCCCGAGGCAGACAATTTCAATATCGAAAACGTGCGGCAATTCTGGGACAACGGTGATAGCGAGACCCATCATGCCACAACACCCGCTGCACACTGAGAGCGCTGCGAATCGTCACCCCGTACTCCCAAATCCACCTCTCGAATCCACACCATGAGCGTCTACTTCGGTAAACGTCGCGCGCTCGATTTTGACCCGACTTCGCCTTCGGGCTACGCCGGGCAAGCGAATAACGTCTGCGTGATCTAGTTACTTGTAGACTCCTTGTCTGTGACCAATATCAAGGACGTAAATCGTCAGCTGCTTCTTTTCAAACTTGTAGATGATGCGGTAAGGCCAAACTCGTAAGGTATACTTTCCCTCATGAACACCTTCAAGTTTTTTTCCGAGAAACGGATTCATCAGAAGTAGATCAATTGCCGCTATCACATGTTGCTGGTGTTTCCTCGGCAAACGCTCTAGAGATTTTTTAGCCGTTCGATGGATGACTAATGAGAGCATCATAGATCCAGTTCGCGTTTCACCTGCTCCCATGGAATCCACTTTGAAGGATCATCGATATCAGCTTGAGCCTCCCGCAGACGCTTTACCAACTTCCGGTCGGCCATAATCTCCATTGTCTCTTGCCATCCCTCCCATTCATCAGTGGACATCATGGTAACTGATGGGAAGCCTTCCATCGTAATAGTCACGAAGTGCCCCGGTGTTTTTGCCTGCTTCAGAAGCTTAAAAAAATCTTTGCGTGCTTGTGTTGCAGTAATCGTCTTGGTCATAGAGGTACGGGAAAGGAGATATGTACATTATAACGTACATACTTGTGATCGCGCAACAAAAAATGCACCTCACCCCGTACTCCCAAACCCACCCCGCGACTCTACCCCATGCGAATCGACCTCTGTAAACGTTGCCCGCTCGATTTTGACGAATAACCCCTGCGCGATCCGCTCCCCTCTTTCGACAGTCACCGGAGCGTCTGAGATGTTCTGCACCTGTACGAAGATCTCATCTTTTGGTCCATGATAATCTTGATCGATCAGCCCCAGCGAATGCGGACAGACCAACGCTTTTTTACGTGGCAACGAAGAACGCGGCAGTATAAGCAGTGCAAAGCCTTCTGGAACCTTCACAATGACATTACCGGGCACTAAGCCAATCGCATGCGGAGCAATGACTGTCGTTTCACGCGTGACCAGATCAAATGCGGCGGCACCTGCGGTGTGATACTGCGGAAGCGGCAGAGTTGGATCGATGCGTTGGATGGAGACGTTCATACGATATGCATGGTACGTGAACTGTCACCCTGAGGAGCCGCGTATAGTCGGCTTCGAGACGCTTCGCACTGCTGTGCTCGCTCCTCAGCCTGACACAAAGCGGCATCTCGAAGGGTAACTAGCTATTATTTCCCGATTTTCTTTCTCATAAACGTCGGAACCTCTAATTCTTCTTCGTTAAGCTGTGTTCCAGCAAGTTTCATAACCGAGGAGTCATCCTGACGTTCCTGACGAGGCAAGCTGTCCTGCTTTTTAAAATTCGGAAGTGAGCGGAGTGCCGGAGATGACTGTGACATATTCGTCGTCTCTTTCTTCTCATCAAAACCAGTTGCGATCACCGTACACTTCACTTGTCCGGTGTAGGCGTCATCAATGACAGCACCAAAGATGATGTTGGCTTCTGGATCGGCAGCTTCAGTCACAATGCGTGCAGCTTCATCAACTTCGAACATGCTCATATCGTTACCACCGGTGATGTTGAACAGAATGCCCTTGGCACCACTGATCGAAAGCTCGAGAAGAGGAGAGTCAACGGCAGCACGTGCAGCCTCAGCTGCACGACTATCACCCGTACCGTAACCGATACCCATGAGTGCGCTACCGGCATCTTGCATGATTGATCGGACGTCAGCAAAGTCCACGTTCACGAGACCATGAACCGTGATCAAACTCGCGATACCCTCGATACCATGACGGAGAATTTCATCGACGATCTGGAAAGCTTCAGTCAGCGGAGTCGTTTTGTCGATCAACGACAAAATCTTGTCATTCGGAATCGTAATGAGCGTATCAACCTTACCGCGCAGCGCATCCAAAGCCTCATCTGCCTTCTTGCGGCGGCTAAGACCCTCAAAACTAAAAGGCTTCGTCACGACACCTACCGTGAGCACACCCATGCTACGAGCAAGTTCAGCAATGTACGGCGCGCCTCCGGAACCAGTGCCACCACCAAGTCCAGCAGTGATGAAAATTAAATCAGCTCCTTCGATCAGCTTCTTAAGCTCCTCGGAACTCTCTTTGGCCGACTGCATACCGATGTCCGGATTAGCACCGGCGCCGAGGCCTTTCGTCGTACCACGACCTATGTTCAGTTTCGTCGGAGCTGGGTTATGGAACAATGCCTGGGCATCAGTATTGACGGCAACGAATTCAACACCACCCACTTTGCTGGACATCATACGCGCCACGGCATTACCGCCGCCGCCACCCACACCGATCACTCGGATAACAGCATTGAGGGAAATATCAGGACGGACTTCCTGATATCCGGAGGTAGGAGCAGCCGCATCGTCACCAAATCCACCTTGAGGTGATGGTGGTTTGGAACCAAATGTTCCACCGGAACCGTTGGAGTTCTTAGAACCGGAGAAGAGTGAGCGAAGTGTGTCTGACATGGGAAAGGGGGGATGAGCGAGTGGAAGTGAAAAATTAAAAATGAAAAATGAAAAATATTAAGGAAGAAGATTTTTGAACCACGAACCAACCTGTGTGGCGGTACGTTTCATATCGAAATTGCCCATAGAAAACGAGAAGCCACTGCGATGTGAACCCTCTCGAATACCCCACAGGAGCGTGCCAAGCGCCGTTGCGTATGCCGGATCATCAACCTTCTCGATAACGCCTCCAATCTCGACCGGAAAGCCCATTTGAACCGGAAGACCCAGAACTTCACGCGCAATATCGAGGACTCCTGGTGCCTTTACCGCTGCACCAGTCAACAGAGCTCCGGCTGGTAACAGTCCATCACGTCCCACACGCTTCAGTTCTTCTTTGACCAAAGAGAAGATTTCGTAATAACGAGCCTGCATGATCTCAGCCATGTACTTCTTGCTGACGGTCTGCGTATCCATTTTGCTGACGGTCGAAAGGTCGATCATCTCACGTTCCTGAATTTCAGCCGGAAGAACGGATCCAAATTCGATTTTGATCTTCTCCGCCGTATCAATACTCGTACGAAGTCCAATCGCAATATCATTCGTCACATTGTCGCCACCAACAGGCAGAGAGACCGAATGCAGAATAGTCCCCTCTTCAAACACGGATACCGAGGTTGAGCCAGCACCGATATCGATGGTGACGACGCCAAGCTCTTTCTGTCTCTTCGTCAGCACTGCTTCAGAAATTGCGATCGTCGCAGGAACCAGTGAATCAATATCGACACCTGCTTGATCCACACACCTCTCCAGATTTTTCACATGCTGAATTTGACCAGTGATGATGTGAGCCTCGACTTCGAGACGAATACCAGTCATGCCGACCGGATTCTTGATACCGCGTTGCTCATCCACCGCGTAGCTCTTCGGCTCGATGTGCAGGATCCGGCGATTGCTGGGAATACTGACAGCCTGTGCAGCCTCAAGCACGCGCGCAACGTCTTCGACCGTAATTTCTGAGCCAGAGATAGCGATGACGCCGCGGCTATCAAATGCTTCGATGTGTGATCCACTCATACCGACAAACACATGGTTGATCGGTAAGCCTGCCATGCGCTCGGCGTCCTCCAGAGCGGAAATGATATTATGAATAGCTTCTTCGATATCGATGACATGCCCCTTACGCATGCCGAGTGACGGCGAGAGTCCGACACCGATGATGCTTGGAACATTTCCTCCTTCTGCTTTATCCACGACGGCCACCACGACTCTGATTTTCGAACTTCCAATATCGAGACTTGAGATAACGCGTTCCTTGGCCATAAGAGTAGGTGGTGATGAATTGGGGACAATCGACCTAAACCGGACGATGTGTAAAACAGAACGCAGTCTAGAGAAGCACTCTGTTGTGCCGCAACCGCTTGTTGACTACGTTAGGTATACAAGAAGGTCAAAAATACCTATGGAAAGTAAAATTACAGACGTGAGAGACATAACGAAAAAAAATCCTCATTACAAATTTTGTGTTCATCAAAAAAGTAATGTTCACAAATAGTATACGATCTCTTGGCTACCCGCGCCCGAGAACGGGGCGCTTTGTATGCTGAATACAGAGCGTGGCATACGCGGCCGCATGTAAAATGTTGCGTTCACGTTTTAGATACAGAGCGTGGCGCCTGCACTGAGATTATCGAATGTGTACTCGCCCGTGTCTAGAATGTGGCGCCCCGCTAGAGCAATGTCATTTGGCTTTGTGGCTCTACTGTTTTCGGTACAACCTGTGAGACTTTTTTTCCGCTCAAAGACGGGCTCAGCAAAAACATTGCATCATCTGATAAAGGCAAAAAATGTTCTGATCCATACGGTGTCTCGAGCATCGATAAAAAACGACGCATCACCAGTGTGAATCCGAGCTCAGAAAAATTATCGACAATCGGTTTTGGATCAATGCCCGTAAAAGCCAGATCCTTAAGTGTAACGGACAGTGGAATATCGCTGATGAGTGTCGCCATACGCTCACAGAAGAACGCCTGCTCCCTATCCTTCTCCAGTTTCTCCCTCCACGCTGGTTTAACGTCTGCAAGATGCTTATACAAATTATCGATTGAACCAAATTGCTGCAGCATCGACTCTGCTGCCTTCGGGCCAATACCGTGAACGCCCGGCAAGTTATCTGAGTTGTCACCAACGAGTCCCTTATAAGAAGGAATTTGCTCGGGAGTCACGCCATACTTTTTCCGTACCTCCGCCGGACCCAAATATTCAGCTGCTTGGTAACCCTTATGCGGAATGGCAACACGCACGTTCTCCGTACACAACTGCAGAAGATCCCGATCCCCAGAAATAATCGTCACACGCTGGCCATCTTGCTCGGCTGCTTTGGCGTATGCGCAGGCAAAATCATCTGCTTCAAACCCGCTGCCAGAAACACTCTTGATCCCAAACGAATCAATCATCGAGAGTGTCTTTGGAATCTGCACATAAAAATCATCCGGTGTGGCTGACCTTCCGGCTTTGTATTCGGCGTACTCTTTGTGACGGAACGTATCCTCGTCGGCATCAAAACAAAATAGTAGATTGTCCGGCTGTTCTGTCTTGAGGATCATCAGCAACATTGATGCAACGCCAAACGGCGTATTTGTCTGTTCCCCTTTTGCATTCTTCATCGTCCGCGGAATGGCCCAGTACGCACGGTACATAAGGTGGTGACCGTCAACGATGACGAGGTGTTTTTTCATGCTCACCCACTATACCCACCTTACTCACGATACTCACAGTACTTTTCACATTGTGAAATATCTTCATACAACTATGTAACAATCTATTATTTTCGCAATCCATCAGACGTGATCAAAAAGCTAAAAAAGGCTATAATGATTTGATCACTTCACACAAAAACCCTCATGCCTATTTTCTCGCCAGCGTACGACAATAAAATCGCACGCAAGTATTCTGCTCGCACGATCGAACATAAGGCGGAAAATAAGACTGTGTTTCAGGAGGAATTGGGCTGGATCGCAGAACCGAAGCAACCAGTCATCTGTTTGCCGACCGGCATCACGGATGCTCTGGGTGGCGCCTTGCTTGAGCAGGTGCTCCCTGGACTCATGGAACTACCAATCTCCATCATTATCCGCGGACGAGGCTCTAAGAAATACGGTGAACTGTTTACGAAACTAAGCTCCAGCGCTGCACACCGCATTAGCATCGTCCCCGATGATGAAACGAGTGTCCGAAAAATGCTCGCCGGATCCGACATCTCGTTGTTCCTGACAGATCATGATGACGATGAGATGCTCGAAAACTGTCTGCGTTACGGAACTGTCCCCATATCACTCCAGAGAGCGATCATCGATAATTACAATCCGGTACAAGAGAGTGGCAATGCCTTTGTATACGACTCCGCAAATCCGTGGCTCTGCTTCGGCGCACTTGTCCGTGCACTTGAGACGTTCAAATTCCCGTACGATTGGCGCACCATTCAGCGTCACGCGATTGAAAGCATTGACCGCAGGACGGCTGCAACAGTTGCATAGCCTTTCTAGCAGATACTCGCGCAGAATTTTCGGAACAGAGACGTGCGCTCGGCTCGTCTCTACGCCTTTTTGCGTACCTAGAAATTGTCATCGTCATCGTCGCCCAAGTTCTGCAGGGCGTCTTCATTGTCATCATCGTCACCTGACACGCTCTCATCTTCATTGTCAGATTCTTCGTCTTCAGAGTCATCATCTTTCACATCATGAACATCATCATCGTCATCATCGTCACCACCGAATTGGGATTGAACAGTGAGAAGCAGATCCAACATACAGAGGAGAAGGAGAAAAGATGATTCGTGGCGGAGTATAGTCAGAACCGAACTGTGTGCAAGGCAATTTGAGACCTGTGTACCACGTACGTCCACTGAAATACCTTGAAGACTGCTTCATCTGATGTACTCTGCCGACCCCTATGAAACGATTTCTCTCACTCACGGTTATTCTGGGTTGCGTCTCCCTCATGTCAGCCTGTGGCCAAAAACCAGCTACGGGAACTCCTCCCGCTACGAATAACACAACGTCGTCATCTACCCCGGCGCTGGAAACTTTTGAAAGCGTCGAAGCCAAAGCCAAAGCCGGTAATGTCGATGCCGAGTTTGAACTTGGTGCCATCTATCATGACGGACAAGGTGCAGAGAAGGACTTAGCGAAGGCTCGTGAGTGGTTCTTGAAAGCTGCAGAGCAAAATGACCCCCGAGCTCAGTTCAATCTGGGGGTGATGTATTACACCGCCGAAGACGTACCGCAAGATTATGCAGTAGCCAAAGACTGGTTTCTGAAAGCAGCTGACCAAGGCAATACTCGGGCGCAATTTAATCTTGGTGTCATGTACTACAGAGGAGAAGGTATGAAACAAGATCTTGAGAAGGCATACGACTATTTCATCAAATCCGGCAGCATGGGTTCTGCTGAGGCGCAGTACAACCTGGGTGTGATGTATGCCAAAGGTGAAGGCACGACGATAGACGTCAGTCAGGCCTATGCATGGTTTGAGGCAGCACGTTCCTTTGGCAATGATAAGGCCTCAGCAGTGATAACACAGATCGAGAGTGACCTGACTCCAGAGCAAATAAAAGAAGTGAAACAGATTGCCGAAGACTTAAAGAAAGCGATCAACGAGCGTCTAACGGCGGCTGCAAAAGCTGCGAAGGCTTTCTAGATCTCGGTTTCACACGACTCAAGATCAGTTTTTCCTTTGATTTTTTTGAGAGAGTTTTCACACTCGCCTCACGGCGTCTGGCCTCGCCAAGTGTCGTAAATTTTTCATGATAGACAAACTGTATCGGGAGCCGACTTCGGGTGTACTTCGCTCCCCTACCTTGATTATGTGTTTCCTCTCGCGCCGTAAGATCAACGCACGTTCCAGCGTATAACGAATCATCAGAGCACCGTGCGAGGTAGAAATAGTGAGGCACGGGGGAAGTATAGCCTTACGGGTCTCCTACCCAGGCATCGTTACCTTATCGATCAGGAAAAGCATGGCCCTTTCAACAATTGATTACATTCATGTACCACTTTGATACAATTCTTTGCATGAAGAAACATGTCTCCACAATTTTGGCCGTTGCGCTCATTCTTGTCTTACCAGCTTCCGCCTTTGCAGACGCGGGATGGCCGACCCTTCTCATTGCCGTCTCGCCTATCATTATGTGGTATATCGGCATCGCTTCAATTCTGGTCGAGGCAGCGGTATTGTGGCATTCATTGCAGATAAGCCTTGGCAAGGCATTGCATATATCACTCGTTGCCAATATTACTTCCCTCATTGTTGGAATCCTCTTGGGAGGTATCGGGATCGGGTACTTGGGAGGAGTGTATGGTCAGACTTCTGTTCTTACATCTCCTATTGCAAATGCGGTATTCGGAACGTGGCATGGCAGCTTGCTTATCATGCTTATTCTTACTATTGGAATCGAAATAGGGATTATCAAAGTAATTTGGAAGTACGATTGGCGACAGCTTCGCCCTGTGATCGTTATGAATATTCTGTCGTATCTCATCATCGAAATGCAGTTCTTGAAGGATAACTTGATTTTTTGAAATTGAATTTGTTCCAATGTGGAGATTGTCTTTTTGTATTACTTGGTGGGTCAGATTAGATCCAGTTGGAACACCTTACCCCCTTACATTGCGGAATTGGCGCAGGCTGGACAGGAGAAAGCGGATGGACTGGAAAGGTACCGATTGGAACCTTCTAGGACTACTGCAGCTGTTGCTACGAGATGAGAGTGGAACACACTACAAAGCCAACAGCTGTTCAAGAGCAGACTGTACTGCATTCTTTACGGCATCTGTTGGATCCTGCCATTTTCTCTTCTCTGTATTGATAGCAGTTTTCAGCTGAACGAGTGAGCTAGTTTCCACGAACTGAGGCAAGCGATCTGCCATTCTCTCTTCAAGTGGCGGACTACCTACCGCTAGAAGGCTATGTTTACGGAAGCGATCGTATTCGAGAAAAGCAGGGTTATCCGAGGATTCCAATCCTTCTGCATTCATATCAAGCACGAACTGTGTCAGCGGCTTTCCCGTCGGGAGAATTGGAGCCTTGCCTGCTGCATGTAGTACGTACAGTCCTGCACGAAGCAGACCCGTCACATGAATTTGACGTTCTTTGGGAACTGCTATTTCTCCCGTTATTGGGTGCTTGATATCTGAATCCTCACATTGATGGTTGCATAGGCTATTGTATGGACGAAAAGGACAATCAAGATAGGAGGTATTACTCAGTTCGTGTTCAGTATTGCAATAAACGGGTTCAATCTTTTGAATTGCAGCAAGCAACTGGCGGACTGTCATATCCCCATATGCCGCACAGACGTAGCTGACATTCCAGCTAGTACCCGTATGAAGTATATTGCGAACAATAGATTCTGGGCTCACATTCATAATATGTATTATATATATTTGTCCAGTTATGTCAACTTGGTGGATCGGGTGGGACTTGAACCCACGACCAAGAGATTAAGAGTCTCCTGCTCTACCAACTGAGCTACCGATCCAGACCGTCGCCATACTACGTGAGGCACTCGGCATCATCAACATGATCATTGTATAGAACCTTGCCATGTGAAAAACAGAACCGTCCTATCCAACATTGTGTTTTTAACATCAAAAGCAGAATATTTGCCTATGGAAATACGAGGTCAAAGAATCACTCTGCGGCCTATTACCATGGACGATCTTGAGATATGCACGAAGTGGGCAGCGGATGCTGAGGTTATGCATCATGTGATCCAAGAAACAAAAACAGCCGAGGAGGAGAAAAAATGGCTAGAAGAAGTGCTACAAAGAAAGGATCAAAAAGTTTTAATCATTTGTGATGAAAACCTGAAGCCGATCGGTACCTGTGGAATACATTTCGTAGCAACAGATCCATCTCACCGAAACGAAGAAGGTATCAGTATTGGCATCATGATTGGCGATAAAACAACTTGGGACAAAGGCTATGGATCCGAGGTTATGTCAGTACTTTCTGAACATGTATCGAAGGAATATGGAGTTAGTAGAGTCTGGCTTACCGTTGACACCGTTCACTCAAGAGTGATTCGAACGTATGAGAAAGCAGGATTCAAGATCGTGCGAGAAGTTATTGCGCCACAACGCATACACAGCGAAGGCAAGCAGTACATTATGGAAAAGAGATTCATTGTCTAGAAATTGAGTCTGATGATAAAATATGAGGGGTCTTTCAATTGTGATACAATTATCCACTATGACTACTCTCAATCGCACAGCAATGGCTCAAAAATACAAAGGGAAGTGGGTAGCCCTCAGATCTGATCGTAAAACGGTTGTAGTATCTGGCAACTCAGCTAAAGGTGTTTTTGAATCTGCGAAGGGAAAAGGTATGAAAAACCCGATCATTACACATTTCCCAAATCTGATTAGGCATTTTTGCGGAAAAATTCTTTAATGTGATGGAATTCCCCTATATACAAATCGAAAGTTCTTTGTGGCCAATGCTCCCAATAGTTTTAAGAAATGGGAATAATTATGTTGCGATGGAAGCATTAGTAGATTCTGGATCATCTCTCAATCTTATTGATGAAGAATATGCGGCAATTGTGGGGATTGATGACATCAAAGAAAATGGAATAGAAATCTCCATTGAAGGAGTGGGAGGTGCAGTTAAAAAAGGATATCGTCATGATGTAGTCATAGAATTTTGTGGCAGTGCGATTAAAACCAATGTGGTATTTCTGCCCAATATGTCCGACCAATTTAAGGCAATTTTAGGTCAAGAAGGATTTTTTGAAGTAGGCGAAATTCAATTTCGATATGCGAAACGAAAATTTAAAGTAGATGATAAGGATTTATAGAACATCAAAGAATCCTGCTTTCATTCTCATCTTTACAACACCTTCCTCGGCTTCAATTTCCCCTCATCATGACGAGCGCGCTCTAGGAGCGCTACCGGGAGACCTCCATGCCAGGCGAAAAATGGCAGTGCAGGATCCATTGTTCCGGAAATCATGCGGCCGTGGCTAATCTCTTTCATTTCATCATCAGTGAGTTCACGACCCGCAAAACCGGCAAGAATATCTTTGAGCGGCATGACGTCAGCCCACATGGCTTCACCGGGAGTTCTGGCGTTCTTCACGTTCCACTCCCCTACTTTTGTGCGTCGAAGAGCTGCAAGATACGCGCCGCAGCCCATGCTCTCGCCTAAGTCATGCGCGAGTGAACGAATATAGGTTCCTGAACTACAGTTCACGGAAAGCTTCAGGACCGGATACGCATACTCCGTCACTTTGCATTCGCTGATCGTCGTTTCACGTGCTTGCATCTCTACATTTTCGCCTCGCATCGCTTTCTTATACGCACGTTCTCCACCAACGTGCACAGCCGAAAACGCCGGCGGTACTTGCTGAATTTTCCCAAGAAACCGATCGTCGATCAGCGCCTGAATGCGTGAGGCGTCATCCGGAGGCAGCCATCCGGCTTTCAATTTCGTCTGCGAGATCATTCCTTCAGCATCATACGTCGTACTCCTGGCGCCCAGTGTCATCTCCGCAATATACGTTTTTGAAAGTTTACCAAACAGCTCGACGACTTTGAGCGCTTTACTACCAACCGCAAGCACCATCAAGCCATCAGCCAGTGGATCTAACGTTCCTAGATGTCCGATTTTTTTCTCACCGAAAGATCTGCGCACAATAGCAACCACGTCGTGACTGGTGGGTCCGCGTGGTTTATCGATAAGGAGGAATCCGTGACGCACAAATAGAAGTGAAGAACTAAAAATGAAAAGTGAAAAATAACAGTAGCAAAGAAGAGTAGATACGATCTGATAGTAGCAGTATTACGCTTTATAATCGTCCATTTTTTTACTTTTCACTCTTCACTCTTCATAAATCTGTTCCGCTACACTAACACCCATGCCCCAGATATCACTGAGCTTGGATCTGTTCATCGTTGCCTGTTTCGCCATCGTGATGAGCTATATTTTCATCATAGGAAAACCGAAATCAATGATGATCATTCTTGGTACCTATATTGCATCAATCACAGTAGAAGGCCTTAGGCACCTACTAGCGCAGATACTAGAAAGTTCTGGCGTCACAATGGCATCGATGGGAATTCCGCTTGATGCCACGATGATCGCACTCGCAAAGATCATTCTCTTCGCACTCTGCATCATCATCTTCATGATTAAGTCCGGGATATTTGTATCGTACGATAAAGAAGCCGGTTCTATCCTCACGCTAGTTTATACCGGACTCTTTGGCTTCGCCGCAGCTGGACTGATTGTCTCCACGATCCTGAGTTACGCCGCCGGTAGCGGAATATTGGATGCTGGATTGATAGCAAACGCATCCCCTGCCAGTTCCACGCTGATGCAGTTGATGATTGTCTATCAAGAACTCTGGTTTGCACTACCCGCACTGCTCATCATCATTCTCGCCTTTTTGCATAAAGAGTAAAACTAGGACAAATGCACTTGCGGAGTAACGCTCAGCCCTAGATAATGACCAACGTTTCCTCTCACCAAACCTCTCTATGAAAAAATTTCTCGCTCAAGTAACCGGTGCATTCGCCGCCACGCAGTTTGCTGTTGGTAAAGCGTTCGCCGCTCTCCCTGATCCGGGAACGATTCAGGGTCTCCAAGAAGGAACAACTGTCGATGACATCATGTCGATCATTATTGAGGTCGTGGGAGTTGTTCTTAACTTTATTCTCTTGATTGCCGTTATCTTCGTTATCGTCGCCGGCATCAGACTCATCATCTCAGGCGGAGATGAAGCTCAGAAGGACAAGGCCAAGCAAACGATCATTTACGTTGTGATCGGTATTATCGTGATTCTCTTCGCTCGCGTCATCGTCAGCTTGGTCAATAACCTCTTCGGAGCCTAAGCGCAAAGAGACTACGTACATAAGAATTCAAACCCTCCCCTCGCGGAGGGTTTTTTTGTTTCAAGACTTTCGTCTCGTTTGAACGGCAGGCAATACATCCGGCAGAACTGCGCTCATCACGGATTCTTCTGCTGGCACTTCTATTTTTTGAGGCCTAAGAGGATCTTTCACCCAGATCGCCTCCGGCGTTACCTCAAGAACGTCGGTCATTGGGAGAGGCTGCCGGGCAATAAAGAACTTGCGAGGGAAAATCCATTCAGTCATGAAATGACGCGTATTGAACTGCACGTCACTACAGATACCAAGCTTCCGATTCGTCTCTTTGGTCCGAATAGTTTGACCGATGACACGACGAGGATCTTCAAAAAAACTCCTCAAACGAATCAGTTCCTCCGGCGGCGAAAGGCAGTCTGCACTGCGGACATGGACTCGTGTGCCCCATGCGACTATGTCTGGTGTCTGCAGAAAAAGATCGCTAACGCCAATCATGGCAGAAAACACGAAAAAACCAAAAATGCGTCCGGTATCAGGATCGATAAACGGAGCATTGAGAAACCCTGCAATCTGCTGCGAACCATCATCGATGACCGGTATTCCGCGAATCTGAGAAGAACGAAGATGCATGTGTGCCTCACTATACCTCAAGCGGGCATCGCCGGATGCACGCTGATTCGTCCCCTGCTCCGTCTTCGGCAGAACTCAAAGATCTCATCCGGACGTAAGAATACGATATAGAGCGGCACCAAAAACTGGAATTCCCAAATATTCAGCGTGAACGTGATCATCGTATGAAACAGAAAACCAAAGATGAAGGCAAAAGGCTGTAGTCGTCTAATCCAAAACATAAACGGCATAAGACACTCACCAAATATACTCACAAGCAGCATGGCATCGATCACGCGAGGAGATAACGTCCGAGCTAGCCAAAACCCAACGGGCGTCGCCCAGCGGCCGGTAAAACCCTGTAGCAACATTCCTCCACTGAACCACTCAGGAATAAGCAGCTTCTGCCAACTGACACAGAAGTACGTGGCGGTGACCTGAAATGACAGCAACCGTTGAGAAAAAATCGAGACCGGTTCCCATGCAAACAATGATCCGTGCTTTTGCCACATCGCCACTGAAAACGCACGGTCACCACCAGGTATAAGAAAGACGACAAACGAAAAACAGAACAGCCGATAAAAAGATGTCATCATCTGCCACTGCGACAAAAAATGAAAGTACGCGAACGCCATAAGGATGACGAAGGCACTGGTGCGAGTACGGAACCCGACCGTAAAGAACGTCAGAAACAAAAATACCAAAGCAAAGAAGCTGTGCATAAACCACAACGGCGGATGAAGCAGAAAAAAACTGATGGGATCTGACATCTGCACGAGCGGAAAAAATATGCCATCCGTCGAAAAAAGGCGTGCGAACGACCATTGCGTATACCAGTAGAGCATAACGAAAAGTCCAAGCGCGATACGAACAATGGCAAGCAAATGCGGTGAAGTCTCCTGGTGAAAGAAATGGTCGTAACGATGCGTGAACGTAGAAATCATGGGATCTGCGTAATGAAATAACGTTCTGATTGCATACGGAGCGCGTCATAACCCAGTGGCGACCGCGGCCACGTTTCCCAGACCAAATCCAAACGGACATACTCATGCCCAGCCGCGCGTTCATGCTGCAAAATCTGCGTGAGGATCGGTTTGTACTGACTCTGCATACTTGGTAAATCTTGCTTCATTTTTTCGAGTCTCATCCGTGAATTACGTTCGCCACGGACACCGGGAAAATATTTCTCGATCCGCAAAAGTGTGCTTGCACCAGATGCATCCCATGCGATCACGACTGGCTCTGTATTGATATCACTATCCTTCTGATACGGCGCCAGCATGCCGTAACTAAAAAAAGTCAGTCCAGCGAGTATCGGTGGTGTCTGATGGGTAAACGTCCTGTAGACGCCACCAATGGTGATAATCACCCATCCGATGAGAATGGCATCAAGAAGTATTCGCTGGGGACTGATGGGCGACGTTTGGCGGTGCACGAACGAGAGTATACCTGCAGAAATTCACCAAAAACTAACGAACGATTCTATGGTATAATAGAGCTGATGCACCTCTTCGCCGGATCATCGCATCCCCTACTCGCAACAGCTCTTGCGAAAGAACTGGGGGCTCAGCTTGGCAAAGTTTCTCTGAAAGCATTTAGCTGCGGTGAGCGATATGTGAAGTACGGAGAGACTCTCCGCGGCAAAGACGTCTATATTTTGCAAACTGGCACACTGAATCCGAATGAAGATCTCATGGAACTGTATTTGATGTGCCAAGCCGCCAAGCTTAGCTTCGCAAGTGCTGTCCACGTCATCATCCCGCATTTTCCCTACGCTCGTCAGGATCGTGTAGCGCAGCCACGTGAGCCTATTTCTGCCAAACTGGTGGCGCAGCTCCTAGAAAGCGCAGGTGCTGATCACGTGATCACGCTGGATCTCCATTCGGATCAAATCCAAGGATTCTTCAGTGTGCCTGTCGATGCACTGGACGCACGAATGATCTTTGCTGATTATTTCCGCAAGAAGAATCTCAAAAACACCGTCGTGGTCGCTCCGGACGCCGGCGGCGCCAAACGCGCAAAGAAATTTGCTGATCTACTGGGTGCTGATTTAGCGATCATGCACAAAAATCGCACTGCACATCATGAAGCTGAAATAGTAGAAGTTGTCGGCGAGATCGAGGGCAAGACCTGCATCATCTTTGATGACATGATCGATACCGGTTCCTCGATGATCCCGGCTAAGCAGGCACTCCTAAAACGCGGTGCACTCGCCGATGTCTACGCCGCAGTGACGCATCCGGTATTTTCCGGCAAAGCTCATGAAAACCTCACCAAAGCCGCATTTAAAGAAGTCGTCGTCACGGATAGCATGCCTGTGAAAGCTGGTGCATTCTCAGGTCTCACCGTACTCGCAATTGCTCCAATGCTGGCGGAAGTGATTCGGCATGTAGAAAGTGGCACCAGCGTTACCGAGATCTACACACAGTAGGTACTCACGCTTTCGTGTCATATGATGTGCATCGTTGGAACGAAATATCTTCACTGAGTAGATCAAGATAGCGGAGCAAGCACTTCTTGAATGCTGGATTTTTGATGCTGATGTTCTTCCCGATGGCATCATTCTTGCTTCTACTTCGCACGCCATTTTTCCACAACTGCATCCATTTTTTTCTGGGTTTTTGCATCGACATCGAGAGGCTCAGCGAGAGTACGAACTCCGATACTCAGATGACCATCGGCGTAATCGTTCAAGAGTAGTCGCACAACAGCAGCTAATGGCAAACGCTCAATTTTAGCGCGCTTAGCCGCTCGATCTCTCGTGACTTGATCAATAGCAATGGAGGTTTGCATAACTATATAGTGGAAAACTATAGGAATTATATAGAAAAACAATGGACTATTCAAGGGCAAATTTCTTCAAACAGTTACTCACGCTTTCGTACTGCGCTTCTTTTTGACGATGCTCCGTGGAGGAAAAACATTAAATGCTTCGTATTGCGCATTCGTGAATACCAAAAACAGCAGTGGGAAGATGCCCGCTGAATTGATAACCAGCAAAGCGGCGAACCATCCCGTCATGCCCATGCGCGCCGCACGCCACAGTGCGAAGCTCTTGAAGATAAGTTCGAGCGCAACAATGAGAAACAGAACCGGAAGCATCGCCGCAGCTGTCTGTGTCGTGAAAAAACCATTCATCATCGGCGGGTAGGTATCGTATGGTTGCATGAGGATTGGAGGAATGAGCAGATAGTACAATGACGTGCGGAGACCTGATTTATGACAGCTTCACGCTTTCGTATTGACCGATGTCCCGCGAGTTCGTACCCTTAGCGGGCTACGGGCAACTCGCCTATCACAATTCGCTGTTCTTTCTTTCATCGCCGGTATTACTGTGGGCGATTAGCTTCCGTCTTCGTCTGAGGACTACGCCGAGACAAGCAGCTAGTTTCCCCACAATCATATATTTCACCACTCACGTGGGCGATTAGCTCAGCTGGTTAGAGCGCGACACTGATAATGTCGAGGTCTCAGGTTCAAGTCCTGAATCGCCCACCAATTACAAATATTAGTCCCAACATGACCAGTCCATGGTCTGTAGAATGAGTCCAGCATCGACAACGCTCAGGTAAAAGCTATTCCTTTCTACCTCTTCAACATGCGGAGGTTGGAAGTGACCTATGGGGCTATCTTGTAATAGCGCAAAAGTAACAGGAGTCTCTGATGTGAAGCTGAATGTGTACGCAGGACCAGTGGGACCGCAGAGCCAATTGATCATGTTTTCGCTCCAGTAAATTTGGTCAGATTTCAGGCTCTGCAGAGAGGCCTCTCCGACAAGACCCGCGATAGCTTGCAGTAGCCCCGGAGGATAATCTTTCTGATCGAATGGATAGGTATCCGGCCACAGGAATGCTCCGACGTCTTTTATGTAACTGTCTTTTGGATACGACGAATAGTATCCCGACTGATACGAGTTGTGATCGAGGCTCTCTTCTGCGTCGATCATAGCGAAGGGGCCCTTCACGACCGCGTATAAATTCGGCGTGAGGTTCTCGGTCAAACTTGTAGGCAAAACCCATGCACGATTCTTCCGTGCAATGCTATTGGCCGCATCTCTTTCTTTTACTGTTGAGAGAATGCGCACAAAGTTACGACTTCCCAGAGGATGCTCTATCGCCAAGTGTTCCTTGATTGGCATGATGTCCTCGTAGTAAGGGGATGTGTTGTCTTTAAATCGCCACGGATGAGAATGATCATCGTAGGTAGGAAAATAATCGTATGATTTTTCGAGCGGAATATCCGGATATCCTTCGACAATTGATCGGTCTGTATGAAAAATCCTGTACAAAATTTCCATGACCTCCCCACGATTCAATTTTTGATGAATATTCGTGACGCTATTGGGTATAGCACCTCGACGTAGTAAGTCTGCGACTCCTTCTTTGTACCAAAATGGCCCGCTTGATCTGGCCTGTCCTTCGAGTAAGAATCCTCGGTCCATCATCGTTGCAGCTTCGGCCAGTGTTACAGCATCATTCGGCCTGAACGTTCCGTCAGGATACCCATTGATAATCTTCATCTCAGTTGCCGCACACACGTACGGCTCGAACCAATCATGGTTATCGGGTTGTACATCGGAGAAAGCTTGCTTCGTAAATGCGCATCGCCTCTTTGAGAATCCTCGGAGAAGGATAGTGGCCATTTCTGCACGTGATACTTTTTCGTGCGCTTTAAACGTTCCATCGTCATATCCTTCGATCACCGCCTTATTTCTAAGGTACTCAATAGAAGTATGGAAGGCATGATGTCCCGGTACATCGCTAAATTCCGCATGGGCAATGGGAATGAAAATAATTGCGAGGAAGAGGGGCAGTAGCATGTCGACATACTATATCAATGCACTAGCATTAACAGTCTCCTCAAAATCCCTCGCCTTTCGCCACCTCATACACCTCCCGTAGTTCAGAAAGCAGCTTCTCTGTTCAACAAATGTATACAAAAATGATTTCGGCATAAATCTTTCTGCTTGTACAAGGGAAAAAGTTGCAGTGAACCTGCCAGAATTCTATAACAAGAGTGCTCTTATTCCTTCCCTACTTCTGTTATGTGTCAGAAAAATCCTTTAGGCATGGTTGCCTGCGTACTCGTGACTGTCGGCGCTCTGAACTGGGGCCTTGTTGGTCTCGGATGGCTTGTTGGTGGCGGTGCTGACTGGAACGTCGTGCACAAGCTCGTTGGTTCATGGATGCAAGTTGAAGCAATTGTATACATCCTCGTCGGACTTGCCGGAGTCTACAAGGTAGCCTCCTGCAGCAAAGGCTGTGGATCAGGTGGCTGCTGCGACAGCAAAAAGCCAATGTAATTGGTATATTCAAGAAAAGACTCCAGAAATGGGGTCTTTTTTTATTGAAAAAACACGTCGACCGGCACGGTGTTTGGCAATTTTTTTCCATCACGCAAAATCTCAGAAACAACATTACGTCCGACATCAATAGTGAACTCGTATGGCACATCAATCC